>JAPOVO010000294.1:2529-13082 GCA_026708165.1 Chloroflexota bacterium
CTGACTAAATATCCGGTTCAAAAGTCAGGCCCGCGATCACTCCGTCTGTCTATTCGCTTCGTTATTCCCCTCACACTAGTCCGTAGGTCGTCTATATCGCGATTAGCAACGGCCTTTACTGAATCAATCTTCTCAGTCAGGTCTGACTTGATTTCTGAGAGGTTGGCCTGTTCTCTATCTTCGCGTCTATATTTGCTGTTTAGCCGGAGTTGGTAAAGGTTGATCGCGATACTAATTGCGGAAACCGCAATTAGTACAAATATTCGCTGAGTGTCGAAAAACTCCTCCATAAGTGATCTTGGCACAGGCAAGTCTATGCATGTCAACCTTCCATGCATATGCCTCCCACCTAACTCTCCCCTTCAACCCTATTGACCTAAAGCCGCGTACTTTAACCTACTGAGTCAACCACTCTAACCCGCCGATTTCTAACCTAAGTGTCTCAAAAAGTGGGTGTGTCAGATCGATAATTGCCAACACCCCGATTTTCAAAGTTCACAGGATAATTCTCAAAGGGGGTCATTTACGTGACTGCACACTACCCCCTCGCTCACCGGCAGAGTCGGTCAAACGCTCCCTTAGCTAGCCGCCAGTTCTGAGCCGCGTCAGCCAAAGCTCCCCACCCGTTATTGAGCGCGTTGTCGCGCGCCGTTCGATCGTACTCCGCGAACGACTGCCGGGCGCTAATGACATTGTGCGCAGCGCGAACCGCCGGGTTTCGGACGTTATGCAAGGACTGCGGCCAGCCTGTTTTCCAGCTTAGATTCCGAATCCTGTCGGCAATCCGCTCGGTGCTGACAAGCTGCGACGTGAATTGCCGCTTCTCCGAGGCGGTCCAGAATATCGGGTCAACACCGAACTCTTCTCCCAACACGAGCAACGTGCCTAATGCGCTCCACAGCCGTGCCAACTCCTGACCATGCGCTCGCATACTCGCGCCGTCGGTAGAGCTAAGACAACGGAACTGAGCACTCCGAGCTGGACCTCTGACGGTTACTGTGCGCGGCGGGCTGGTTGGCCTTGGGGTGAGTCCCGGTATCCCGGGACGAGGCGTTATGTGTTTTACGCGCTCCCAAACGCTGGGATCAGGAGTTACATGCCCCTCTACGTAAGACTTGGGCGTTACTGCGCTTTCAGCGCCAACCGTGCTTTCAATCGTTATCTCGAGCACGGTCCCAACCGCTATGACGTTCGGGTCATCGATCTCGTTCAGCGCGATCAGATCGTCCAGTTCCACGCCGAACCGCTCTGCAATTGCCGAGAGACTGTCGCCCGCCTGGACTGTGTACGTGGTCGAGCGGGAGATCGGCGTAGGAGTATGCGTCGGTTGAATGACGTTCTGGAGCGCACTGGCGGGTGTGGGAGTAGGTATTGGAACTACGGTCGGGACAGGCGTAGCCGCAAACGTCGGCGAGGCCGGCGTAGCGGACAGAGATCTTGCGGTAGGCGTGGGCGGGGCGCGAGTCGGCTCCGGGCGAGGTGTCGGGGGGCGGCGAGTAATTCGTGGGCGCGGTGTCGGCATATTCCAGTGGAACACGTTGAAGCGAAAGTTCTCATAGTCTCCCGGCTTGGCCGAATACCCCTCACTCCAGTCACCAAAGGGTGCCCAGTGAATCCCCGCGTTGGCCCGTCCGCCGATAGGAGTATCCGGGAGGTAAAACAGAAGAGACAAGGCGCTCACTTGGTTCTCGGTTCGGTGCCGTCTGTCTACGATCCACTTAGCTATGCTGAGAAGTTCGGTTTGGGTATACGGCTTCGGTATGCGAATGCGGTATGACAATCGTCGGGAGCCAGGCGAGCTCAACGGCTGACTAACATCCTCGACCGAATGAGCAGGCGGCTGCTCTGGCGGCGCGTCTGGCATGTTGGCGACGAAGAACACCACGAGGGCCACAATCGCTATGACAATGAGCCCGACCAACCCCAAACAACCCTGCCCCAGCCACTTGAAGATCGTTCTCATGGGTGTCCCCCTGCGACGCGAACGATGATCGGTGTCCAAGCCGACATAGAGGGCGTACACAGGGGGACGCGCGATCACGCGCACGCGCCAAGGCGCAAGCCCTCTGTGTATCTATGTGGCTTGGACGAGCGAAACTTAGCAGGACAAGGTGGGGAAAGCGAACGGTCCGGTGTCCCCGGCACGCATTTACGATATCGTGACCCCAGTCATGATCGAACTACAGGATCAGAAAACCCGAGCAACGGGCGCTCATACTTGAAACAGCCTCACGTATTCGCCGGCAATCCTCTCGACAGGGGCGACCAGCAACGCCGCGACGAAGAGTGGCTCCAGGCTCAATCCCAGAGCCCAAACAGCAGATTCCTGCCGCTGCGAAACCTCGACATTCTGCTCGACCGCCGGTCGGACATACGCCTGGGCTGGATCGACGCCGCCGAAGTCCGCCGTCTCAACATCACCGCCGCTCCTCTATTCCTTGGCATATCCGACGGTGTCAGTCGTTTTGCAATCGACGTCTCCGAGCTGAATGACCAGGCCGCCGGCGAGCTTGTCCCGAACGAGACTCGTTGGTTTGAGGAAGCGCGTGACGCCGCCATGGCGCTCAGCCTCGCCGAAGCCGGGATAGTCGCGCAGGCCCGGATGCAGATCGACTGGCACGCGCGACACCGTTTCTGCGGCGTCTGCGGGGAACAGACCCACATAGCCAGAGGCGGCCAGATGCGCCTCTGCCCGTCCTGCAATTCCAACCACTTCCCGCGCACCGACCCCGTCATAATCGTCGTCGTCGGCCACGGCGACGACTGCCTGCTCGGCCAATCCAGGGGAAGGCTCTCACGGCTCGGCTGGTATTCGGCGCTCGCCGGATTCGTCGACCAGGCCGAGTCCATCGAGGAGGCCGTCCGGCGCGAGGTCCGCGAAGAGTCAGGTATCGAGGTCGGCGACGTGCAATATCACTCCTCGCAGCCCTGGCCGTTTCCCTCGTCGCTGATGATCGGCTGCCACGCCCAAGCCCTTACAACCGAGATACACCATGACGAAGAGGAGATGGCCGACGTGCGCTGGTGGAATCGCGCCGACGCGCTATCGGCCCTGCAAGGCCGGCACCCCGACCTCAAGCTCCCCGGCCCCATCGCCATAGCCCACCACCTGATCAAATCCTGGGCCGAAAACCCAACCGCCGACTAGACCCCCGCCAAAACCTCCGAAAACGGCGATACAGCCAAGGGAAGAACCCTAGTCCCAAACCTTCTCCCACTGCCCGCTCTCGGCCGAGCGGTACATCGCCAGCGCCGTGCGCAGCTCCGCTAGTGTTTCTTCGGGTCCGGCTTCGAGCGGCTTGCCGTGCAGCACCGCGCTCTCGAAGTCTGCGATCTCCGGTCCGAACGACTTCGCCCAACCCCTCGGCTCGGCCACGAGCCGGCCCTCCGGACTCGCCGGCGAGTAGACCTTCAGGCCGCCGTCGAACACGGCGTCCATTGCAAGCTCGCCTTTTGTCCCGGACACTTTGAACCATTGTTCAGGAGCCATCGCTCCGGCAAGCTCCAGCGCGTCGAAACTGGCGTAGATACCCGATTCGAACCGGCACAGGGCGCGTAGCAGAGTCTCCGCCTCTACCGTCTTCCAGGGTCGGCCCGAGACAGCCACCACGCTCTCGATCTCCCCGAGCCACATCCGCAGCGGACGTATCCAGTGAGACCCGCCGTCTATCACTACGCCGCCGCCGCGGCGCTTAGCGTCGTAGCGCCAGGGCCGCTCCCCGCTGTACCACTGGCTGTCCACCTGGGCCACGAACGCCGCCCTCGCCGTCGTGATCTCCCCGATCTCCCCGGAATCCAGAATCTCCTGGGCCAGCAGCACCTCCGGCCAGTACTGGGCGTTCTCGGCGACCATGAACACCGTATCGACTTCCGCTGCAACGGCCAGGATGCGATCACACGCCTCCAGCGTCGGCGCCATCGGCTTCTCCAGCAGCACGTGCTTGCCCGCCTTCAAGGCCTCGATCGCCAGCGGCTCATGCAGGTCGTGCGGGACCATGATGTCCACCGCGTCGAAGTCGCCGCCTTCAAGCGCCGCCTCCAGCGACGTGAACGTCTCCGCTCCGGTGTCCGCCGCCATGCTCTCGGCCTTCTCGATCTCGGGATCTATCGCCGCCGTAACGCGCACGTTCTTGCAATCCTCCCGAATCCCCGCGAGGTGATGCTGGGCAATCGCCCCACAGCCCACAAAAGCAAGTTTCAAAACGTCCGCCATCGGTTTCCCCCCTCGACTACTCTCGAAATCTCCGTGCCTGCTACCAAGTCTTCGGCTTCGTGATCGTACCGCCGGCGTCCCGCAGGATCGAGGGAAACTGACTCGCTTCCAGGACGCCTGCTCGGATAGGTTTATAGAAGCCGCAAGCTTTGCTTAGCACCCAGCTCCTCTTCGGAGGTTCAGGATTAAGGACACCGACTTCAAGCGCAAGGTCGCTCCGAACAATTTGGATCGGCAATTGAAGATCGGAATCATTAGATATCATGACCGCCGCTTCATAGTCGCCACGGAAACCGTCGACGAGCATTAGGCTAGCCAGGTTTACGTCCGATCCCTTTTCCTCGGTCTTAACAACTTCGACAGTTCGAGGTCCCTTTGTCGGCGGGTTCGCGATCGGCATTCTGACTCTGGAAGACAGAAAATGACCGTAATGGATGCTCAGATTGGGAATGGTTTGCAAGGCGCGAAGGTAGGTCTGCTGACGCTGCTGCTGTCCTGGGTCTTTCGGGCGCGACTTCACGAGAGCCGTGAAATAACGGATTCGGTTAATCTGATTTCCAGGGAGCAGCAACCGGCAGAGTTGGGCGAGGTCCAGCCACTTGTACGGCGTGTCCTTAACCGCGCCGTAGTACAGATTGAAACCGTCAACGTAGACGTTGGTTCTCATTCACTTCCACAAATGCAGAAGCCGCCCAAAGGCGGCTTCGCGCCCAGCCACCGAAGCAACTGGGGGGATATACAGATATTATGAGTCCGATCCAAGCTGCGCGTCAACTTCCACGAAGTAGAACCTCCCTTGGCACCGCAAAAGCAGACGCCGCCCGTAGGCGGCTTCGCACCCGGCCGCCGAAGCAACCGGGGGGGCTTTCGCGTTATCGTCCCGGTGGTTCCGCCGGTCAACCCTGGTAGCATCCTGCCATACCCACGCGGCGATTACCGAGAGCCGTCACCTCTCTCCAGCTAACATGATCCTTCATTGACCACGGCTCATCAGAATACCGCCCTCCCAAAGACAATTTCTGGATTTACGCTAACCTGAGACCGGTTAAGCACGGAGGCCACACTTCAAAGCAATCCGTAACCTCGATCAATTCTCAACACACCAGATAGGCGCACTTCCATGCCACTCATGACCGGGTCCGACGCCGTAATCCAGTCCCTTATAGCCGAGGAAATCGACCTCGTATTCGGCATTCCCGGCTATCACACCGAGCACCTCTATGGCCGCTTGATGCAGCAGAACAAGGTCCGCCACATTCTCGTCCGGCACGAGCAGGGCGCCGGCTTCATGGCCATCGGCGCCGCCCGGGTCACCGGACGCGCCGGCACCATCTTCAGCACCGCCGGACCGGGCGCTCTAAACGGTGCCACCCCCATGGGCGAAGCCTACGGCGACTCCGTCCCGCTCCTGAACATCATGGCCGAAGACATGTCCCAGTACCTCTATCAGGACCGCGGCATAGTCCACGAAAGCCAGGATCAGTTCGGCGTATTCTCCCGGCTTTCGCAGTGGTCGAAACAGGTTTCAGGCCCCGCCGAGATTCCGGCGGCAATCCACGAGGGGCTTCGCCGAACGCAAGTCAATCGCCCCCGTCCCGTGGTCGTCGAGATTCCCGTGGACTTCTTCACCGACGAAGCCGAAGTCGAAATCTTGCGCGCCGAGACCCACGACCGCCCAGCCGGAGACCCCGCCGACATCCAACGCGCCGCTCGCATCCTTGCCGAAGCCGAGCGCCCGCTCATCTGGGCCGGTGGAGGAACCATTAGCTCCGGCGCCTGGGCGGAGCTGCAGTCGCTCGCCGAGCGGCTCGACGCGCCCGTTATCACCACCAGCAGCGGCAAAGGCTCGATCCCCGAAGACCACCCGCTATCCGTCGGCAACCTGGCCAACCAGGGACCCGTAAAGCGCCTGATGTCCGAGTCCGACGCCATGCTCGCGGTAGGAGCCCGATTCGGCTATCTACCCACGGCCAAGTGGTCAATCCCGATTCCCGAACGCCTCATCCACGTCGACATCGACCCCACTCAACCCGGCAAGAACTTCCCCGTCGAGATCGGCATCCACGCCGACGCGCGGCTCGGCCTGCTAGGTCTCATCGATGCCCTGGACGGCGCAGAATGCGAGCACGGCGAATGGGTCTCCGCCGCCCAAAGCGCCCACAAGTCGGTGTGGGACGAGATGGAGCGGCGCGCGCCGGTCGAGATGGCCATACAGCGCGCCGTGCGCCAGGCGTTGCCCGACGAAACCATTATCGCCGCCGACCCGCATCTGCTCGGCTACTGGGGACGGTCGTTCATCCCCGTAAACCAGCCGCGCACCTGGCTCTACGATCTCGCGTTCGGGACGCTCGGGTACGCATTTCCCGTGGCTCTCGGCGCCAAGCTTGTGGCCCCCGACAAGCCCGTCGTCGCTCTCACCGGCGACGGTGGATTCCTCTTCACCAGCCAGGAGCTGGCGACGGCCGTCCAGCTTGGAATCAACGTTGTGACCGTCATCTTCAACGACAACGCCTACGGCGCTATCAAGGAGGACTTCCTGCGCGACTTCGGCCGGGCCTACGAGGTCGATCTAGTCAATCCCGACTTCGTCAAATACGCCGAGTCGTTTGGAGCGGTCGGCCTCCGCGCCAGTCCCGAGCAACTCGGCGAAACGCTCAAGCACGCGCTGACCCTCGAGCGCCCATGCCTCATCGACGTTCCCGTCACCCTCCAACGACCGCTGGTCATGAGTTAGCAATCCGCCAACCGCGACGGTTAGCACGCGCGCTGTACGCCGCCAGCTGACACCAGCCCGCGCCCCACCTTTCGCACACTGATTCAGCACGTCGGCCAAGAAGGTAGGAGCCTCCAGTTCCGGGCGAGCTTCAATCGGTTTCCGTTTTGGATACAAGCGATTCAGAGTGCTAAATTTGGCCCGTGCAAGCCGGGTTCGATGGGAAGGTAGGAACACTTGATTAGATCAATTGAACCGCACTCGTTCTTAGCCACCATTCTGCGCAATCGCATTGCCGCCTTGGCGGTCGCGGGGATCGTTGGACTCATCATCTTGCTCGTCCGCCCGGCCATCGCTTACGCGGCGGGAGTGGAAGAGGAGACGGCGTTCGTACTCAACACCTTCTCGTTCCTCGTCTGGGGCGCGCTGGTTATGTGGATGTGCGCCGGGTTCACCATGCTCGAATCCGGCTCGGTGCGCACCAAGAACTCCTCCATGATCTGCCTCAAGAACGTCGGCATCTACTCGATCGCCGGTCTCGCCTACTTTGTCATCGGTTACAACCTCATGTACGGCGAAACCGTCGGCGGCTTCATTGGATCGTTCAATCTTCTCTACGGACCGTCAGCCGATGAAATAGCCCTGCTGGACGGACAGGAAGGCGCGACTGCCTCCGTCATCTCCAACGGCTACTCCGTCATGTCCGACTGGTTCTTCCAGATGGTCTTCGTCGCCACGGCCGCGTCCATCGTTTCCGGCGCACTCGCCGAGCGGGTCAAGATGTGGTCGTTCTTCGTCTTCACCCTGCTGCTCACCGCGGTCATCTACCCGATAGTCGGCGCCTGGACATGGGGCGGCGGATGGCTGGCCGACATGGGCTTTCAAGACTTCGCCGGCTCAACCATCGTTCACGGCGTCGGCGGCTGGGCGGCCCTCGCGGGAATCCTCGTCGTGGGACCCCGGCTCGGCAAATTCCGCCGCGACGGCTCGGCCAGGCCCACCCCGCCTTCCAACGTGCTGGTCGTGACGCTCGGCGTCTTCATCCTCTGGCTCGGCTGGTTCGGATTCAACGGCGGTTCGCAGCTGGCTCTCGGCAGCGCCCTCGACGCGGTCGCAATGAGCAACGTCCTCGTTAACACCAACCTCGCTGCCGCTGCCGGCGTGATCGCCGCCTTGGCCGTCTCCCGCCCCATCATGGGACGCATCGACCTGTTCGTCGGCCTCAACGGGGCCATCGCGGGCCTAGTCTCGATCACCGCCGGGCCGACTATGACCGACCACTACTGGGCCATCATCATCGGCGCCATCGGCGCGGTTCTGTGTACCGTCGCGATCAAGCTCTTCGAGAAGATCAAGCTCGACGACGTGGTCGGGGCGGTCCCCGCTCACTTGGTCGCCGGCGTCTGGGGAACCCTGGCGGCATCCATCGCCGCCGGTGCCAGCTTCGGCGTCCAGGTCGTTGGCGTGCTGGCGGTCGGTGCATTCGTGTTCCTGGTCTCGTGGATCGTCTGGCGCCTGATTGACCTCACCCTCACGGCTCGAGTGTCGCGCCAAGTCGAGGAGCTGGGGCAGGACGCTGGAGAGTTGGGAATCGAAGCCTATCCCGAATTCGTGCTGATGGCCGAAAAATTCGACGACGAGGACTGATCCAAGCGCTCAGCTAGCTCTCAACACGACGAACTCGGCTCCAGGCAGTCCGCTTGGAGCGACTACCGCGCGTTCGCGTCGCTTATCTCGGCCCAGTTGTCGGGAAGGCTCGGAACCGGCCAGCCAGGATCGGGACGCCACTCCTCCCATCCGTCGCAAAAGGGCGGCCCGCCGCTATCGATAACGTTCACCACTCGGTCCGCTTCAGCGCGCACCGACGCCGCCTGTTCGTCCGTGAAGAATCCCCGGCTGACCAGCTCCTCGAACTCGTCCAGGTCCTTCAATTCCCACGACAAATCTGGCCGCACCACCATATCCAGCGCGTAGTCGTGAGTCCGGATTCCCTCCACAGTGCGGCGCACCGGCGACTGGAAGTTGATGTACCAGAATCGGAACCGCCAGTCCGCCGTCCAGAAAAGCCAGATCGAATGCCAGCTTCCGATGGGCGTAAGCGTCAGGACGTGCTGATTGGGTGACACCTCCTCGTGAAACTCCGCCACGCCCGGTTCCAGCATCTTCATGTACAGATCGATCCGCTCGGACAACTCGATGGAGCGGCGATTCTCGACGCCGCAAGAGACGATCCGCGTATTGGGATGCGAGTACAGCGCTAGGCGCTCCGGCACGTCCTCGACGACCGTGACTGGACGTAAAGCGCCGATCCTTTCACCCCACATTTCCTGCTGGAGTATTTGTGTGCCCGGTCTCCAGCGCACGAGATCACTCACTTCTCGAACCTTCTCCATACCCACACGCGTCAACACCGAGAATACGCTTCCGTGCCCGAGTGGATACCCTCCGATTCAGAAGGTCTCTGAGAAAATGGAACGATTTCATCCAGCCACGCGTATTGTCTAATTGAGACCTACCATCAGCTTGGCTCTCGCCGCCGAAAATCAGCAAAGGTGTACTATCCCCAGGAAAAACCGGGGCAAACCGGGACGGAGAACCACATGACCGACACTCCTAAGAACGTCACTTTGAACGCGCTCCGGCCCTGGCGCGTGCACGCAGTTTTCCTGCTTCTCCTCGCCGCCGCGCTCGCGCTGACGGCCTGCCTCGGCGAGGGCGATGAGGAGTCCGCCATGACGGACATGGCCGTACTCCCTCAGTCGGGGGACCGCATGGTCATAAAGGAAGTGCCCGTCGAAAGAATCGTCGAAGTGCCCGTTGAGGTGGTCGTCGAAAAAATGGTCACAGCGGCACCCGCGGCTATGGCGGCCGAGAAAGTCGTTGTGCAAGAGTCGGAGGCACAGCAGGCAGCCCCGGCGCAGGCGGCTGGGTCCGGCGCCCTCCAGGACATCGGCGACACGCAGCAGCAGACCAACCAGTTCGCCATCCAGAAACGCATAATCATCTACACCGTCGACATGACTCTGGAGATCGTCGACGTGGCAACCTCCGTCGACGAGGTCGGCGCGATGGCCCGCGAGATGGGCGGCTGGATCGTCTCCACCAGCCGTGCCGAGCGCCACGTTGGGTTCATCTCCATTCGCGTACCCGCCGAGCGCCTCGACGAGGCCGTTGCTCGACTGAGAGGAATGGCCGTCGACGTGCAGGCCGAAAATGCCAGCAGCAGGGACGTTACCGACGAATACGTCGACCTCACCTCGCGCCTCGGCAATCTGGAGGCAACCGAGACCGCTCTGCTCCGGCTGTTCGACCGCGCCGCCACGGTCGAGGAAGCGCTCGACGTTCAGCGGACGTTGTCCAATGTTCAGGGCGAAATCGAGGTCATCAAGGGCCGTATCAACTTCCTTGAGCAGACCTCCGCGTTCTCGCTGATCAATGTCACCCTCGTCCTGGAGCCGCAGGACATGGAGATAGATGCCGGCGGCGACCAGGTCGCCGGGGTCGGCCAGCCCGTGCAGTTCCGCGCCTTCTTCAAGCCGCCCGAAGGCATCGACTACTTCTCATTCGTCTGGGACTTCGGCGACGGCTCCGGGCCTTACTACAGCGACCGGACGGCGCCCACCGCCG
>JAPOVO010000337.1 GCA_026708165.1 Chloroflexota bacterium
TATCGAGCCAGCAAGAGCGTCACCCTGGGTTTCGTCGGCGCAAAAGGCGACGTTGCCGGAGGCCAGCAGGGTCTTAACGTCAGTGAAGCCCCACGAGCCGAATGCTCGGCGCAGGTCGGCCATCTTGATCTTCTTGTGCCCGCCAACGTTTATGCCGCGCAGGAATGCCACGTATCGGGTCATGGCAACTTCCTATTGAGAGGAAGTATCGACGTGATTCTATTCCCCTCTCTGTGATCTATGACGGGAAATGGGGATTGCTTCTGCGTCTGGGATTGGTTGACTGGCAAATAGCGTTTCCCGGCGTCTGTGAATCCGCGGTCGAATTGTTGGGTTAAAGTGGCATCGCGCAGTCTATTACGGGTACGTTAGGTCAATGCGTTAGAGCGGATTTGAGTGCGCGGAAACTCGGACCTCGGTAAGGGAGTGGTGAATATGAACATCGACCAAGCGTTGTACGAGCTTGGAGTTCGCGACGACACGCTTTCTGATGATGACATCGAATCGCTGGACCGCAACGGCTTCTTGCGGGTCGAGAACGCGCTTACGCCGGAGCAGGTGGAAGTGCAGCGACGCCGCGTTTATGAGCTGATCGAGTTGGAGGGCGAGGACGCCGGTCTGGAAGTCCACAAGGAAGAGGGTGCGGACCGTCTTGGCGACCTGGTGAACAAGGACGACATTTTCGACATCTGCTTCACGCATCCGAAGCTGCTGGCGTCGATCCGTCATATCGTCGGCGGCGATTTCCGCATGGGCGCGCTGAACGCGCGCAACGTTCACCCTGGATATGGCCACCAGGCTTTTCATCAGGACTCCGGCAAACCGGGATCGCCGGGAAACTACGAGTACGTGAACTCCATCTATTTCCTGGTTGACTTCACCGAGGAAAACGGCCCCACGAGAGTCGTGCCCGGATCGCACAGCGGGGGGGAGCTCGCGAACGAGGCGATGGATGATCCGACTGACGAGCATCCGGACGAAGTGCATCTGACCGGCAAGGCCGGAACGGCATACATTTTCAACGCTCACCTCTGGCACGGGGGGACGATAAACAGGAGCGATGGAAACAGGCCGGCCGTTTTCGCGTACTTCGGCCGCCGCGACGTGCCACCGTATATCGACCAGCGCAAGTACATCAGACCTGAGACCTACGACCGTCTCGGCGATGGCGCCAAATACGTCCTGGACGTTCAGGGAGCAGAGGAATTCACGCCGGAAGGGTTCGAACGTTCCCGGGTGGTGCAAGCGACCGGTCACAGATAGAGGGCGTTCCGTTAACGGTCTTTGACCTCGTTGGTTTAGCGGACGGGCGTTGAAGAAATGGTGAAGCAATCCGCCGGCAAGATGCCGCAAGCCGAAAGGATCAGAAATTGAGCACCAGTTCAGGTAAACCGCCCATTCGTATGGCGCAGTTCGGCACCAAGCACGCGCACGCCCGTGGCGTTCTCAGCGTCATGCTGGCCGACGATGAGGTTGAAGTGACAGGCGTATTCGAGCCGGACCCGGAGCGGCGGATTCAGCTAGAGATGGCGGGCGAGAAGCCGTGGTCGGAAGTCAACTGGTACGGCGATCCGTCGGAGTTTCTCGACGATCCGACGATCACGGCGGTCGCGTCGGAGGGAAGCAACGCGGAGAGCCTGGACCACACCGACGCGATCATCGACGCCGGCAAGCACGCGTTCTACGACAAGCCGGCGGGTGACGATTTCGGTCGCTTCGAGAGCATCGTCGCACGCGCCAAAGAGAAGTCACTGCTGGTCCAGATGGGCTACATGTTTCGATATCACGACGGCTTCGAGCGCATTCTCAGCTGGGCTAATTCAGGTGTGCTCGGACACGTGTTTTCTGTACGAGCGCACATCTCGACCAGCATCCCGAACGAATACCGGGCCGCGCTCGCCGAGTTCAAAGGCGGTGTCTTTTACGACCTGGCCGGCCACGTGATCGATCTGGTCGTATACATTCTGGGACGCCCCGAGAGGGTTACGTCGTTCATGCAGAACGCGGACAAGTCCGGCCCTCCGATCCCCGACAACACTCTCAGCGTCTTCGAGTACGACGCGGCTCTGGGATTCATAGACATAGCGGCGATGGAAGCGCCGCCGATGGCGAGGCGTTTCGAAGTCTACGGCACGGAAGGATCGGCGATCATGGAGCCCTACGAGCCGGCCGACACTCTTCGACTGTGCCTGCGGGAGCCGAAGGCGGGATTTCCGGCCGGAGTATCGATCCTCAAGCTCGAGGCGCGTCCGCGTTACGTAAAGAGCCTGGAAGCATTCGTGAGCGACATTCGGGGCGAGAAGCAGCCTGACCGCAGCCTGGATCACGAGCTGCTGGTCCAGGAAACCCTGCTTCGCGCCACCGGAAGGATTGAGTAGACAGCCGGATTAGGGGAGGGCTGTTCGGTTGGCTTCAAAGCTGAGAGCGGCCGTGATTGGATGCGGGTCGATGGGAGTGCATCACACACGCGGCTACCTCGATACCGGGCGGTTCGAAATCGCAGCGATCTCGGATATGAACCCCGAGGTCTTGGACGAGATGGACGCGCGGTTCGGAGTTGACGAGAACTACCGTCCGGACCGGTTCACCGATCCGAACCGAATGCTCGACTCGCAAAGGTTCGACGTGGTTTCCGTATGCACCTGGCACCGTGAGCACGCCGTCTGGACCATCGCCGCAGCAACGCGAAAGCCGGGAATCATCATCAGCGAAAAACCGATGGCGGAAGACCTGGGGCGCGCCGAAGAGATGCGGACCGTTTGCGAGCGCAACGGGGTAAAGCTGGCCGTAGCGCACCAGCGGCGGTTTCTGCCTTCCTACGTCCTCGCCCGGCAGATGATCGCCGACGGGATGATAGGCGACGTGGAGCTGATGTACTCGTCAGCCGGCTGGGGGCTTCCCAACTGGTCGAGCCACCATGCCGACATGTACCGGTTCCTGTTGCAGGATGAATGCGCATGGGTAATGGGCGCCGTTACGCGAACGACAGACCGCATGGAGCGAGGCACGCGCATTGAAGACGGCGCGATGGCCGTGTTCCAGTTCAAGCGGGGAACCCGGTGCGTTCTGTTAAGCGATGTGACCGGCGAGATATACCAGGGCGCAAGCATCTACGGCTCGGAAGGGATGATCGACTTGCTTCCGGAGCGCGTGAGAGTGTTGGGGCGTGATTCGGGCGGCCAATGGATAACTCACGCGCCCAATGGCCGCTTCTACAACGTAGACGCCGACAACTTCGAGTATGTCGAAGGAGCGGCCGCACAAGCGAACGAGCTGGCCAATTGGGCGGAGGGCAAGATCGACGAATATCGGGGCGAGGCGCGGAACGGATACAAAGCCCTGGAGATGATCATGGCGGTCTACGAGTCGGCGCGGCTCCACGAGCACGTTTCCCTGCCGCTAAAAACCAAAGTCAACCCGCTCGATGTGATGGTTGAGCAGGGCCACTTGCCGGTCGTCTATCCCGGTGCCTATGACATTCGCGGCTTCAAGCTGCACGGCGAGGAAACCATGTACGACCGCGCCGGCGAGTAGAAGCCGTGGACATTTGGTGGGGACGGATCGAGGGGCGGTACCAGTGAGTGAACCGAGCAGCCGGCGGCGGCCGGCCTGGAGATTCGGGAATCAGATTCGGCGTATACAGCGGGAGCGCGGCGTGCGCATCATGGTTGAGTCGCCCGCGCTTTGCCGTTACACGCTGGACGACTGGAGGACCTACTACGAACGGCGGATGAGACGCCGCAGCCGCAGCGTTTATGACCTGTATCTCGGTTTCGGGCATCTCCAGGGGGGCGACATCCTGAGATTTCGATTCCGATGGTCAGATGATGGGGATTGGGACGAGCAGGTCTACGAGATAGAAGTCGAGAACTAGTCTCGGACCACCACACGTATTCGGACCTGCCCGCTGACGCTTAGAGCCCCGGGACTATGGTCGCCTTTACGCATTCCATCGCAGAGGCCGCGGCTATCGCGTCGGCGACTCCCCGTTCGCTCAAGGGGAACGTGCTCTGCACACGGGTCCAGTCGTAGTCGTTTTGGACGGAGTAGAGGTTGGTGATCGCCTGGTCGACCTCGTCGGGAGTGAACGCCCAGCTTCCGAGTATCTGCACTTCCTTCACGCACATGCGGTGCCAGCTCGTGTCGATGCTGCCGGCATCGGTGAACTGGCCCATCTCGACATAAGTCCCGCCGTCGCGCAGCATCTCCACGCCTTCGGGACCGGCGGCCGGACTGCCCGAGCAGTCGAGGGCGAGGTCGGCACCGAATCCTCCAATGACCTCCCTGACCGCCCGCACCCGCTCGTCGGGAGTCGAAAACTGATCGATCGAGACCGTGGCGTCGGCGCCCATTTCCCGGCACAACGCCAGCCTGGGATTTTCCGGCGCGCCGACGACGACGATTCTTCCCGCGCCTCGCTGCCTGGCCGCGACCAACGCCATTACGCCGATGGGTCCCGAACCTTGGATCACCACCGAATCGCCCGCCTTGAACGATTCGTTTCCGAGGGACATCGCGCGATTGAACGCCCGGGTCACGGAGCTATAAGGCTCCACAAGCGAACCGACCATCGCTGACATGTCATCCGGCACGCGGAATATCTTGGTTGCGGGGAGCCTTTCAAGATCGATATAGACCATTTCGGCCCATCCGCCCCAGAGGTGCGGCGGCTCGTCGAAACCGATTTTCCGGCCGTAGTACGTCGGACGCAGGCACCGGTTGGCGCGGCTGGGATAGTGGACGCAGTAGTAGCACTCGCCGCAGGCCATCAGCGGCGGCATTATCACCCTGTCGCCCTGGCGCAGGGGCCGTCCCATGTAGTCGCTGGTAAGGCCGGGGCCGATTGTCTCGACCACTCCAGCCAGTTCGTGTCCGAGGGTAAAAGGCCAGGGCAGCTCTCCGGGCCAGTGTCCTTTGAGAATGTGCAGGTCGGTGCCGCAAACTCCGCAGGCGTCTATGCGTATCAGCGCGCCGCGCTCCGGGACGTGGGGCAGCGGGACCGAACGCATAGTCGGCCTGGCGCCCGGTCCGTCGAACGTTACGACGCCAACGTCCGATGTGGGCTTGCGTACGCTCACTTGAAACCGCCTGTGTCGTCGATATGCCCGTTGCGCTCGTCGATCATAGGGTTAACTTCGGAAAATGCGCGAGAACTGCTAAAACATAGAGAATAAGTTAGCAACCGTTAGGCGCCGCCATCTAAAGTACCAGAGACAACGGGGCGAACGGTCCGACTTGGCCGTCGGCGTCTGAACTGCGTAATCAGGAGAGACCAATAGTGTCCGCGAAATCAATGACAGAACCACGGGCCGTCACGATAAACTCCGTCGCCGCCGAGGAGAGGCAGGCTGCGCTCAGTGTGGAGTTGCCCGACTATGACCGCGAGCGGTTCGAGGACGTTGCCTTCATGACGTCCATGACGCTGGTCTTGCTGGGGAATTACGCTCAGACCGGTCACTTCGGCGGACCGCTGGCCTACACGCCCTATAACGTCGCGGCCCATCTAGCGGGTCCCGAGGCGGGTGGTCTGCGATACGACATCCGCCAGCCGAAGCTTCCCTTCTCGGACAAGTTCATGGTTGCGGGTGGACACAACATTCCTACCGGCTACGCGCTGTGGATGATCCTGTACGAGGCGATGGCGCGTCAGCACGCCGCGACCGGCGACGAACGTTTCGAGGTCGATCCTGAAATCGCAATGCTGTCAATCGACGCGCTTGGGTTCCGGCGCGGCGCGGGAGCGCTCGCGACCATGCTCGCGGAGAAGGGGCTGGAAGATGACGAGTTGTTTAGCCAGGCGAAGCTTCGGGGGATACGTTCTCTGGCCGGACACGCCGAGACCACCGATGTTACGAACGACGTGAACGGAGGGCCTTCCGGCATCGGCATTGCCACCGCCAGCGGCAAGGCGATGTTCTGGGACTTCGTCCAAGCACCCGAATCCCTGAAAGTCCTAGCGCTCGAGGGCGAGTTTGCGATGACGGAGGGACACGCCCAGGAGCTCAAGACGTCGGCTCTCTCGCAAAAGGTGGGCAAGCGGCTGCGCATCCTGCTCTCTTACAACAACGCCGGAATCGACGACAGCCTTGTCGGTGGGGTTATCGATTCAAAGTTCGATGCTTACGACCTGGTCGGTCAATGGGTCTCGTATGGGTGGAACGTCTTTCAGATCGACGACGGAAACGACTTCGATCAGGTAATGGCGGTGCTGAAGGCGATGGAGGACTGGCCCCAGGACGACCGGAGGCCAATGATCGTTATCGGCAACACGGTCAAGGGCTGGTGGCCGGGCGCGGTGGATGGCAAGGTCAACGGTCAGGACCAGCTTGTCGGTTATCCGAGCCATCCGTACGCGATGAAGATGAACAGCGAGTATTTCGTATCGCTGGCTCGGAGCTTCGAGCAGCGATACGGAGTAACTTTCGCGGGAATCGATGACGGTCCGGTGAGTGATGAGCGTGAAAGGCTGATCCAGTTCAAGACGAACGTGGACGTGGCCCTGTCGGTCATGGACTCGCAGCCTGGTTTGCGCGAGTGGATCGCGAACAGGCTGGTGGAAATCGCGGAAGAAGTTCCCGCCGATCTCCCGGTCCGAATACCGACCGAGAGCGACCCCTTCCTCGACGAGAGGCTGAGACCGGCAAACCTGCCGGAAGAGCCGCAAACAGTCTCGCTTGAGGACCCGGCGACAGGCGAGCGGGTGCAGGGCAGCGTTGAACTCTTCAAGACTTCCGGAGACGTTGCTGGAACGCGGCGGGCCATATCCGAGATTGGCAAATGGCTCAACTACGTGACCGAGAACCGCTTCCTGACGGTGGCCGCCGACCTGTCCGATTCGATAAACGTCGAGCACGCGCACTTCCTGGATCACTATGATCCGGACAGCACCTTCGCGGGCACCAAGATCAAGGCGCCGATCCAGGAAGCCGTGAACGCGTCCAGCGTAGTCGGTCTTGTCGGACAGACGGTGTCGTCCGACCCCAACGTCCACGCCGGGGTATGGGGACTCAGCGGGACGTACGGAGCATTTACTCCGCTGATGTACACGCCGGTGCGCGTGTTCAGCCAGCAAAACCAGGACAGCCCGTTCAACCTAGGCGTCCTGACGGTTCTTGCCGGGCACTCCGGACCCGAGACAGCCGCCGACGCGCGGACACACTTCGGCATCTTCGCGCCGCAGGTGTGGACGCTGTTCCCGCGCGGTGAGGTGATAAATCTCTATTTCTGGGACTACAACGACGTTGCGCCGGGATTCTTCGCGGCGGTGGAGCATTCCGCTCGTACCAAAGAGGCGGGACTGATCGTCATTCACGTCGCGAGGCCAGACTTCCCGGTGGCGGACAGGTCTACGTTCGCCGACTCGGACGTGAAGGCCGCGGCAAAGGGCGTCTACCTGCTGCGCGACTACGATCCGAATGCGGAGAAGATGGGGAACGTGTTCGTGCAGGGATCGAGCTCCACCTTCAACCTGGTCAGCATTTTGCCGCAGCTCGAGAAGGAAGGCATCAACGTTAGGGTCTCGGCAGTCATTAGCGAGGACCTGTTCAGTCTCCAGCCGCGTTCGTATCAGGAATCGATTCTTCCTGACGAAGCGAGATATGATTCGATGTTCGTCACCACGATGACGAAGCGCGTGCCTCAGCTGGCGAACATGGGACCGCTGACCGAGGAATACTCGCTGACCGCCGATTGGGACGACCGCTGGCGCACGGGCGGGTCGGAAGCCGACGTTATCGCGGAGTCTCGCCTGGACGCGGACTCGATTCTTGCGGGAATCATACGGTTCGCGCGGGCCCGTGACGAGAGGCTGCAACTGCAGCGCGGCGCGCTGTCAGCCTTGTAGAACGGACCCGGCAGCGCACGCAGGACGCAGCACTGGTCGGAACCGCGGTATAGCCGGCCGAGTCGGGTTGGCTTTGGCCTGGCGTCGTTAGGCGAGACGGTGAGCTATCCGCAGACTTGCTCGAACAGCCTCATGTGGTTGAGGCCCATTACCTTGGCAAGGTCGTTGTCGCTCCAGCCGCGATCCGAAAGCCCCTCAGCAATCTGCTGAAAGTCTCCGGCGTCGGCCATCACGTCGCCGCCTCCGTCGAAGTCCGACCCGATCCCGACACAGTCGATCCCGCCGACGTCGGCGAAGTGCTCGACGTGGTCTAGAAACCTGTCGACTGATGGGTTTTCGGGGTCGACGAAATATGGAACTAAAGTCGCGCCGATTACTCCCCCTCCGCTGGCAATCGCGCGTATCTGGTCGTCGTCGAGGTTCCGGGGATGGTGGCTCAAGGCGCGGCAGCAGTTGTGAGTCCCGATCAACGGTGCGCTTGACACGTCTACCGTGTCCCAGAATCCGCGGTCGCTGATGTGTGAAATGTCCACAAGCATCCCGATGTCGTTCATCGCGCGCACCAGACTCTTTCCGAACTTGGTCAAACCGCCCCCGGTGGCGTTCTCAAAGGCGCCATCCGCGGCGTCGGCCCGGTAGCTCCACGTCAAGGTGATCGCTCTTACGCCAATCGAGTAGAGCGCGGGCAAGACGTAAAGGCTTCGTTGCAGCACGTCGGAGTTTTCCACGGCCAGGACCGCGGCTATACGGCCCTCGGAACGCAGCGCGTGGATTTCGTCGGTCGTGGTGGCGATGCCTATCTGATCGGAATGGGCGTTGACTTCAGCGAGAAACCATCCGAACCCGTCGAGCGCGAACAGCAGATGGTTGCCCAGCGCCCGGGTAACGTCGATTGCGAAAAAGGCCACGTCGACGCCGCCGGCCTTCAGCTTGGGGATGTCCACCTGGATGGGAGCAGCGTCACGGCCTAGCGGGTCGCGCAGCTCCGCGACTATGCTGGCGGGTTGGTCGATCGGCGGCGTTTCCGCTCCGAGAGGATCGCGAACCGCGGCCACGCGCCGGACGGGAGCGTCCGGTCCGGCGAGGCTTTGCCCGCCTCTCCTTATGAGACTGACGATCGCGTCGTTGTGCGAATCGACGACGATGCTCGACGAGTTCAGCATTTCCGCTCTTCCTCCTGATCGGTCTTGAGCCAGGCGCACGGAAGCGAGCTTGCCGCAGGGTCAAGACTCGGACTGATATCGGTCAATTTAGCTATAACCCATCCGGTTCGCCGGAGACTTTAATGAGCAATTTCCCGAAGTTGTCGCCTCTCAATAGCCCGAAGAATGCCCGTGGCGCGTTCTCGAGCCCCTCGACGACATCCTCCTTGTACTTGATCCGTCCTTCATCGATCCACTGAGCCATCTGCCGCCGACCGTCGGGGTATCGCTTCTCGAAGTCGAACACCAGGAAACCCTCCATGCGCGCGCGGCGCACGAGAAGGGTCCGCGTTGGACGCGGCGCGATCTCGGGGGTCGCCAGGTTGTATTCCGAGATCATCCCGCAGATCACGATACGAGCGCCGACATTGATGTTCTGGAGGGTCGCATCGAGGACCTTGCCGCCGACGTTGTCGAAGTACACGTCCACGCCGTCGGGACAGAGACGCTGAATCTCGCGCTCGACATCAGCGGTCCGGTGATTGATCGAAGCGTCGTAGCCCAGCTCATCGACTACATAGGAGCACTTCGCTTCCGTCCCGGCGATGCCGACTACCCGGCAGCCCTTGATCTTCGCAATCTGGCCCACCAGGCCACCGACGGCTCCGGAGGCGGCCGAGACCAGCACGGTTTCAGCGGGTTTGGGTCTGCCGACTTCCAGGAGTCCGAAGTACGCCGTCATCCCAGGCATTCCCAGTACGCCGAGCGCGGTAGAAATTGGCGCCAGTGAAGGGTCGACAACTCGCACTTCTTCGCCGCTCAGCACTCCGAATTCCTGCCAGCCGATACGGCCCTGGACGATAACGCCTTCCGGAACGTCGGGATGCAGGGACGATTCCACCACGCCGACCGCCCCGGCCTCTATGACTTCGCCCATCTGGTTGGGAGTGGTGTAGGACGGGCCCGGCCTCATGCGCCCCCGCATGTATGGATCTAGCGACATGTAGATCGAGCGGACGAGGACCTGTCCCGGGGCGGGCTCCGGGATAGCCGCGGTCGCGAACTCGAAGTTGTCGAGGCTAGGCTCGCCAGTCGGATAGCTAGCGAGCAGCCAGCACCGGTTGACTCGATTCGCCATCAGCCATACCTCCCGAAACCGTTTTTTAACGGCCGTCCTTCGCGACGCCGCGCGTGTGAATCGTATAACGTTACGTCGATCTTAATTGACAACCGCAGCGGATGGCGGGAGATCCGATGAGCACCAACTTCCCGACGAGAATGGACCTGGATGTCCGGGTGCCGATGCGGGACGGGGTGGAACTCTCGTCGGACATCTACCTGCCCGACTCGCCGGGTCAATATCCGGCCCTTCTAAACCGGACACCCTATAGCAACAACGAGGACGATACGGTCGAGCGCGCGAGGTTCATGGCGGGGCAAGGCTATGTAGTGGTGGTGCAGGACGGTCGGGGGCGGTGGGACTCGGACGGCGTCTACTATCCGTTCAGACACGAAGCCGACGACGGTTCCGACACCCAACAGTGGATCGGCGAGCAGCCCTGGTCGAACGGGAAGATCGGCACGTACGGTTCTTCATATGGAGGAATGGTCCAGTGGCAGGCTGCTTCCCGAGCGAACCCTCACTTGGCATGCATGGCGCCGCGGGTCGCGCCCTCGGACTTCTGGGACCACTGGGTGTACTCGCATGGAGCGTTTCAACTCGGGTTCATGGGGACTTGGGGGATGACGACCAACTCCCGAACCAATCAGAATATTGACTTTCACGATTGGGCAACGGTGTTCAACTCACTACCCATCGCCGAGACCGACGAAGCCGCAGGGCGGAGCGTCGATTTCTGGAAGGACTGGGTGGCGCACGGCTCCTATGACGACTACTGGGAGCGACTGACTAACCGTGGGAAGTACGGGCAGGTGACGGCTCCCGCCTACAACCTGGGTGGGTGGTACGACATCTTCGTGGCCGGCACCTTCGAGAATTTCAGCAGCCTGAGAAAACATGGAGGTTCACCGGAAGCCCGAAAGAGCAAGCTCCTATGTGGCCCCTGGATGCATCCGATCGGCACTTCGACCAAGACCGGTGATATCGACTTCGGGGGGCATTCACTTGTCGATATCGGGGCCGAGGAGCTGCGCTGGTTCGACTACTGGCTCAAGGGCGAGGACAACGGCATCGCCGACGAGCCGCCGATCCGGCTGTTCATCATGGGAAGCAACGTCTGGCGGGATGAGCACGAATGGCCGCTCGACCGGACCGATTGGCAGAAGTGGTATCTGCATTCAGGGGGCAACGCGAATACGCTTCACGGAGATGGATCGCTCAGCCCCGACGCTCCTTCGGACGAGCCGGCCGATACGTTCGTCTACGATCCGGCGGCGCCAGTCCAGACGCTCGGCGGAAACAACTGCTGCAATCCGGAAATAGTTCCATGGGGGCCTTACGATCAAAGGCCTGTGGAGATGCGTGGCGACGTGCTGTGCTATACGAGCGAGCCGCTAGAGAGAGAGGTCGAGGTTACGGGGCCGATCAAGCTGACGCTGTTTGCGGAATCGGACGCGCGCGATACCGACTGGACGGGAAAGCTCGTAGACGTTCGACCTGACGGCTATGCGCTGAACCTGTGCGACGGGATTCTCCGGGCGCGGTTTCGCGACGATCCCGCCAATCCCACGCTCCTCGATCCGGGGAAGGTCTACGAATACCGGCTCGATCTGGACGTGACAGGTAACGTCTTCAAGCGCGGTCACCGGATCAGATTCGACGTATCTTCCTGCAACTTCCCGCGGTTCGACCGAAACCTCAATACGGGGGGAGTTCCGGGACACGAACTGGAGTTCCGGACCGCGCGGCAGACAGTACATCATTCATCGCGCTACCCGTCGCACGTCACGCTGCCGGTTATGCCGCCAGCATAGACTTCGGGCGGCGAAGCTCTAGAGTTAAAGCGGACCGAGCGCCTTGTAGGTGGTCCTGTCGGGGACCTCGGCGTCGATAAACCCGCGCCTGCGCTCGCCGCACTTACCGCAGATTCCGCAGTGCTCGCCGTCGACCGGATCGGCGCAAGAGAGCGATAGCTCGATCGGGAAGCTCCGACCCGCTCGCAAGACGTCTGACTTTTGCATGTCGTGGAGGGGGGTAAGCACACGAAACTCACGATCAAGCGCGAGTCCCGCCGACCTTTCAAGGCTACGTAGAAACTCGGGCGTAGCATCGGGAAATGGATTGCTCTTGAGAATGCCGATCGCGATGTTCGGGACGTCCACGATCGATCCGTACGTCGCTGCGACGCTGAGCAGCAATAGATTCCTGCCCGGCAAGAAAAAGTCCGAGTCGGGCGCCATCGCGTCGGGTACAGCTTCGCCTCCGGTGCTCCAATGTCCGCTGTAAAGTCCGCCCCGGCCGAATTCGAGCTCCGCGACCGGCCTTACTTGCTCGGAGTCGAGCGCCTGGAAAAACCTGCTGAGGGCGCTGAGCTCGGCGTCCTCCCACTTCAGGCCGGAGCGTATGAACAGCGGGGTTACCTCTTTATAGGTTCTCGTCAGCAAGGCGGTCATGATGCAGCTATCGAGTCCACTCACAAGCGCGATGACCCGGCTCTTTGGTTCCGGGCGATCATTCATGCGTGTAGCTCCATGGAATTCCGCTTTGTAACGCGAAGGCGCGGAGCGCGCGTGGTAACTTAGTTTCGGTTGCTCCGGGTGATTTGCTCCGCGGTTTCGCGGCCGGCAAAGAGACCCTACTCCTCGAAGATCGCGAATGAAGCTTGATGGCGCGACGGTCGTTGTCACCGGCGGCGCGAGGCGTGTCGGGCGGCACGTGGCCCGGCGCATGGCCGAACGCGGCGCGAATATCGTGGTCAACTACCGCACGTCGGCGGACGAGGCCGCCGAAGCCGTTGGGGAGTTCAAGGCGCTGGGCGTCGACGCTCTCGCAGTTCAGGGAGACGTTTCCACCTACGACGGGGTTGCGGCGGTGCGCGATGCCGCCATTCACAGCTTCGGCTCGGTCGCGGTGCTGGTCAATAACGCGTGGATCTATTATCCGACTCCCATAGAGGAGCTTACCGAGGAC
>JAPOVO010000342.1:0-8290 GCA_026708165.1 Chloroflexota bacterium
CGCCAGCCGGTCGCGCTCCGAGTGCGGAAGCTCGAACAGCAGTTCGTCGTGCACCTGAAGAATCATGATCGCGCGGAATCCGTCCTCACGCAGACATCGGTCCATCTCGATCATCGCGATCTTCATGATCTCGGCCGCGGTCCCCTGGATAGGCATGTTTATCGCCATGCGTTCCCCGGCCTGCCGCCTGGCGTAGACGCGCGCCTTTAGCTCCGGCATCTGCCGCCGGCGGTTCAGCAGCGTCGAGACGTATCCGTCGCGGCGCGCTGCTTTGATGGTCGAGTCCATGTATTTGCGGACTGCCGGGTACTTTTCGAAATACGATTCGATGATCTGGCGCGACTCCTCCCGCGAAAGGTCCGTCCGCATCTCCAGACCGAAGTCGGTTATCCCGTAGATGATTCCGAAATTGGTGGTCTTCGCCACCCGGCGCATCGAGCTCGTAACGCTGTCGGGAGCTACCTCGAACATCTGCGCCGCCGTCGCGGTGTGAATGTCCTCATCGTTCTGGAACGCCCGCAGCATCGATTCGTCACGCGCGATGTGGGCCAGGACGCGCAGCTCGATCTGCGAATAGTCGGCCGAAAGCAGGATCGTGTCGGACGATCCGGCGACGAACGCGTTGCGTATCAGCCGCCCGCGCTCGTCACGCACCGGGATGTTCTGGAGATTCGGATTCCGCGACGATAGCCGACCCGTCGCCGCGACGGTCTGGCTGAGCGTGGTGTGGATCCGGCCCGTTCGCGGGTTCACAAGGCCGGGAAGCGCGTCGATGTAGGTGCTTCGTAGCTTCGCGAGCTCCCGATATTCCAGCACGCGGTTGACGATCGGGTGCGCGTCGCGAAGGTTGTCCAGTATGTTCTTCGCTGTCGAATAGCCCGTCTTCGTCTTGCGGGCGGCTGGCAAGCCAAGCTCGTCGAACAGCACGTCGCCTAGCTGCTTGGGAGAGTCGATGTTGAACTCGTGGCCCGCGTCGAGATAAATCTCCTTCCGAAGCTCGCCAAGCTCGCCTTGCAGCAAACCCGACATCTCCTTGAGCAGGCTCGCGTCGAGCCGCATCCCGTGGTCTTCGATTCGAGCCAGCACGGGAACCAGGGCCATCTCGACGTCCCTGAACAGATCGAGCAGATTCCCCTGCTCAAGGTCTTTCTCAATCTCGTCGCCGAGACCAATCAGGGCTATGGCCCTGGCCCCGGCCGCTTGGGGAAGTCGGTCCGGATCTATTCCTGCCAGACCCCGACGGCGCGGCCACTCCGACTCGGGCGCGTAAAGCTCCGACTGGAATCTGGACAGGACGACGGCGTCCACCGTTTCGAGCCGCTGACCGCCCGTCAGCAGGAACGTCGCGACGTTGGTGTCCAGCTCAAAGCCGGCGGCTTCGATTCCAATCCGCCGCATTGCCCGGATCAACTGCTTTACGTCATGCGAGACCTTGCGTTGCCGCGGGTCTTCCAGCCACGGTTTGATGATGCCCAGTATCTCGGCGGCGGGGTTGCCGTCCTTGGCTGCTGCGTTGACGTACCATGACTCTTCCGCACCAGTTGCGAAGGCGACTCCGATCAAAGCCAAGCCCTCGATGGTCTCCTCTATTACCGCGAACACGGCCGTTGAATCGGCCGCTTCAAGGGCGGCGACGAGCTTCCGCGCGGATGCGGCGTCGGTCACGGCCTCGGTCTCCGGCGCCACGGCCTGCCCCCCTCCGAACAGTCCCAGTTGCTTGTCGCCGGCGTCCGCCTGCTCCACGACGAACGGCAGCCTGGTCATGAGACTCCTGAACTCGAGCTCCAGGAACAGCTCGCGGACTGACTTGGCGTCGGGATTCCACAGCTTGGCGTCCTCCAGCTCGAACTCGATGGGAAGGTCGGTCACGATTGTGGCGAGGTCCTTGCTCAGCCGGGCGAGCTCGCGATTTTCCTCTGACTGAAGCGCCTTTCTCGGGCGACCGGGAAGCTCGTCCACGTGGTCGAGCACGTTTTCGACGGTGCCGTAGCGGCCAAGCAGGGTCACCGCCGTCTTCTCGCCTATCCCCGGCACTCCGGGGATGTTGTCCGATGAGTCACCCTGGAGGGCCTTCAGATCGACGATCTGGGCGGGAGAAAGCCCGCTCCAGCGTTCGGCCACCTTGTCCCTGTCGTAGATGACCGGCTCGCCGGTCCGCGGATTGCTCGTGAGAACCCGGACGTTTTCGTCTATTAGCTGGTAGGCGTCGCGGTCGCCCGTTATCAGCATCACCTCCAGGCCCAGCTCCGTGCCCTTCTTCGCCATGAACCCCAGGATGTCGTCGGCTTCGTAGCCGGCGATCTCGAAGCACGGAAGGCCGAGCGCGTCCGTGACCTGTCGGACCCGGCCAAACTGGATAACCAATTCGTCCGGCGGCGACTCTCGGTCCGCCTTGTAATCGTCGAAAATGTCGTCGCGAAACGTGCCGCCCGGAGCGTCGAACGCCACGACGCCGTACTGCGGCTTCACCTGGTCCACCACCCGAAACAGCATGTTTACGAAGCCGTAGACGGCGTTCGTAGGCTCCCCCTTGGATGTGGAAAAGCTTGTGGGAACCGCGTGGAAAGCCCTGTGGATAAGCGACATGGCGTCCACTACGATGAGCCTCGGACGGGAGGGGTTGGGAGCGTTCATCGCTCTGTTTCGCCTGACGCCACGTACCGCCGCCACTCCGTCAGGCGCAGCGAAGGGGCGGCCCCGCCGCGCTTGACGCATACCATTTCGGCGACGATCGCCAGACCGATTTCCTCGGGCGTCAATGCGCCGAAGTCAAGTCCTATCGGCGCGTAGACTTTCTCCAGCAGCTCGGGGGCGAAGCCTTCGGATATCAACCGCCGGTAGACCACAAGCACCCGCCGCGTGCTCCCGATCATGCCGATGTAGCGGGCCTTGGAGTCCAGCACCAGACGCAGCGCCGCCTCGTCGAAGGCGTGTGCGCGGGTTACCAGCACGATGTAGGTCGCATCGTCGATATAGACATCCGACAGCGCCGACTCGATGTCCTTGGCAATGACCCTGTCCGCCTCCGGAAACCGCTCGCGGTTTGCGTAATCGGAGCGGTCGTCGATAACCGTGATCTCGAATCCGACCTGGCTGGCGATGCGGGAGACCGTGACCGCTATGTGTCCCGCGCCGACGACTATCAAATGGTCGCGGGGCACCATCGGCTCAACGTATATCCCGATTGCGTCCGGATTGCGGCGCGTGCTCGACAAGCCGTGAAGATCGTAATAATGCAGGCTCGGCCTGCGGGATTCGAGCGCCGCCGCGGCGTCCTTGAGCACCGCCGATTCAAGCTGACCGCCGCCGAACGGAGAGTTCAGGCGGCCGTCGGCGCCGAGGATCGACTTCTGCCCCAACCGCAGCCCCGATTGCGGCATCGTCTTGACCACAGTTAACAAGACCGCCGGTTCGCGGCGGTCGAGCTTGAGCGAGGCGGTCTCGGCGGTTGACCGCGTCAATCCACGCCGGTCCCGCCGGGCGGCCACACGTCGATGAAAACGTTGACGGTGCCGCCGCACACGTCGCCCTCGCCCTTGAAGTCGTCGACCAGGTCTACCGAGATCAACCGTCCGCTGCCGTCCGCGAGCGCGTACGTCGCCTCGCGCCAGATGTCCGCCTCGACGCAGCCGCCGCCGACCGTACCCATTCCGGCTCCGTCCTCGAACACCAGCATCTTGGCTCCGACCTTTTGCGGGGTCGAACCGCGCGAATCCACTATGGTTGCCATGGCAACCGATTCGCCAGCATCATTCCGTCTTGAGATTTCGTCGTAGAGTTGTTTTACCAAGTCAGTTGAAACTTCCAGGTTTGGATTTGCTTCGCCGCCGCTCGCGCGTGGCTAATTCTACTATCCGGCGGCAAAGCCCCCTTCGGCCTGAACCGGCGCGGCGGCGATAAGTGCCGGAGCTGCCGGAGGTCGAAACGGTCGCACGCCGGCTGCGCGAAACAACCCGCGGCTTGGCTATTCGAGCCGTGGAGGTCTTCGACCCTAAGCTCGATCACTTGCTCGGTGAGCAGTCGCCGCTCGACGCCGGAATCCTGGACGTCGTCCGGCGGGGCAAGTTTCTGGCTCTCCTGCTCGACGACGACCGCGTGCTGGTGATGCACATGATGATGTCCGGGCGCATTCTCGTCCGCCGGGTCGACGATCCTCCCGACAAGTACCTGCGCGCCGCGTTCACCCTGGACGGTCAGACGCAAATCCGCTTCTGCGATCCGCGCCGGTTCGGGACCGCCAGGGTCATCGGGCCGGACGATTACAAGGGCTTCCAGTCGCGTCTGGGAATCGAGCCGTTTTCTAGGCACTTCACGACTCGCAATCTCACCCGCAGGCTCGAAGGCCGGACCGTTGCGATCAAGACCGCGCTGCTGAATCAGTCGATACTGGCCGGGGTTGGAAACATCTACGCCGACGAGGCGCTGTGGCGCGCGCGCCTGAGTCCGCTCCTGCCCGCCGGCAAGCTTGACCACAGGCAAGTTGCGTCGCTGGTGAGGGCCGTGCGGCGCGTGCTGCGCGACGGCCTGAAGGCCGGCGGCACGACGTTCGGGAGTTACGCCGACGCCGACGGGCGGCCCGGTGAGAATCAGCAGAATCTCAACGTCTTTCGCCGCACCGGCCGGCCTTGTCCGCGATGTCGAACTGCTATCGAGAGCGAAGTAATTGGAAGCAGGACAAGCCACTTTTGCCCCAGATGCCAGCGGCGCTAGTCGGCTTCGATGTCACGCGCGGGCCTCACCCGGTAGGTCTGCTCCGACCGGTAATTGACTTGTCCGGGCTGACCGCCTCGCGTCCTGCGGACGAACTTGCGGCGGGTAACGTCCACGTCCACGCTCGCGTCGAGCCTCGCCCCGCTGAATCCGGCCGCCAGCCGCGCGGCTGAACGGATCACGCTCTCCGGCGCGTTCGCTCCCTGCGAACGCACCACCACGTGAGCGCCGGGCGTGCCGCGGGCGTGCATCCAAATGTCGTCCGGTCCCGCGATCTTGAACGTAAGGTGCTCGTTTTGCGCCGCGCTGCGCCCCAGCAAGACTTGCCATCCTTCAATCTCGAACGAGCTGGGCCGAACCCGCGCCGCTTCCCTCGGACGCCGTTTCCGTGATTCGAGCAGCCCGGCCTCCGCGAACACCCGTTCGAGGCCCGCCAGTTCCGACTCCGACTCCGCCAGCTCCAGGTCAACGAGGGCCTGTCCCACGAACTCCGCTTGCAGTTCGGCCTGCCTCATCAGGCCCGGAGTCTTGCGTCCCGCGGACTGGGCGCTGCGATAGCGCTTGAAATACGACTGCGCGTTTTCAACAGGTGTGAGATTCGGATCCAGCCGGATGTCCCGTCCGTCGAGGCTTACGGAGCCTGCTCCATCCTGGACGCCGGACGCGTAAGCCAGCAGCAGCTCGCCCTTCTCTCGGAGCGCCACCGCCCGCTCGGACTCTTTCAGCGCTCTTCGCAGCGATTCAAGCCGGCGCAGGTGGAAGTCCCGCCTTTTGGTCAAGATGACTCGAAGCTGGTCTGCTCGTGGAGATGAGAAGCTGCGCCCGTCCGTCGAATCGGAGTGAAACCGCTCAATCGCGGTCGATATCGAATCGACTGTCTCGGTGTCCGGGAACTGATGTAGCTCGTAGGCTGCGTAAGCGGTCGGCGAGCCGTTTTCAAGCGCGACAACCGGATGCGCGCTGCCGGACTCGACGCTCGAAAAGATGTCCCTCAACTCGCGAAGCGGCCGTTCCCAGTCAGACAGTTCGGACGCCCTCAGGTCGGTCCTTCCCACCGAGCGGTACAGCGCCTCGCGGGCGGCAAGCGGACTCACGCCCGCCGAGCAACCCACGAGCACCCTCCACGCCGGTTCGTCCGCCCGTCTGGCGGCGGCAGCTACCGGATCGCCCACCGCCACTTTAGAAGGGTGCGGTTTGCCGAGCGGTGGTGGAGGTACGTAGGGATGCTTCGGAAGGATCGACCGGTACCGGTTGACCGACCCGCCAACCCGCTTCATGGCGTCCATGACGAGTCCGGCTTCGTCGAC
This sequence comes from Chloroflexota bacterium, assembly GCA_026708165.1. Classification (GTDB taxonomy): domain Bacteria; phylum Chloroflexota; class UBA11872; order UBA11872; family VXNJ01; genus JAPOVO01. The sequence continues at coordinate 6,018 of JAPOVO010000342.1, forward strand.
CAGCACCACGTTGCTGTGCCGCCCCGTCAGCTCCGCTACAAGCTCAACGCGTCGCGAACCGCCCGCCCGTTCGGGATTGGACGATATTTGCAATACGATGATGCGTTCCAGCGGCGGCTGGCTGACCGCCAGCACTCGACCGCCGCGGACGTACTTCCGCAGCAGCTGGAGCAGCGGCGTCTCGCGATCAGTTGTGCGGCGCAGCGGCTTCGACGACAGCAGCGCGTGTGGAACCTTGTTCGAAGCGCGGATGCACAGTCGGCAGGTCCGGCCCCGCGCGTAGATCTCGAGTCCCACCGACGACTCGCCGATGAGCCGCACCTTCTGGACCCGTCCTCCGACGATGGCTGTTTCGAGGTCCCGTGTCAGTGACGTGACCGCGAGAGTATCGAAGCTCATCCGGTCCCGGTGCGCGCGGACATCCGCTTTCTGACCTCGTCTTCCGAGGCCAGCCCGTCCACGCCGGGCTTCTCGATGAGAAACGCCGCTGCCGCGGCGGCGAACCGTGCGGCTTCGAGGGTCGACTTTGAGCGTCGAAGCTCCAGAAAGAACGCGGCGGCGAACACATCGCCCGCGCCAGTCGGATCGACCTCGCGGGCGGGAAACGCCGGAACCCGGACGACCCGCTCGTCGGTTATCACGTCGGCTCCCTTCGAAGCTCGGGTAACCACGGTGAGTTTCGCCGAGTTGATGTACCGCGACGCCTCCCGCTCGCTCGGTACGTCGTCCTCGCTGAAGACCAGCGCGTCGGCGCGGTCGAGCACTTTCGAATAGCCCTCCCAAGCCCGGCTCTCGACCAGGCCGTCCGCGCGCCGCCGCCGCAGCCAGCCTTGGGGAGTGACGCCGACCAAGCTTTCCGCGCTGATCGCATCCACGAAGTCAACCGATACTTCGCCGGCCAGCGATCCCAGGTGCACGATAGGGGCCGATTCCCAACCAACGGGCAGGTGTTCGACGGAAAGTGGCGATGCCTCGCTCAGAAGATGTTGAGTGCGGCGCCCGTCGTTTGAGTACACATTCCGAAAGACCATCGACTGGGGCGAGTCGATCCAGCGTAGCTGGGCGCCCGGGAGACTCGCTTCTACCCGCCCGCGGTCCTCCGGATTCCCGGAGGTCAGAATTCCTACGGTCGCACCAAGCTCGATCGCGGCGCGGCCCCCATAGCTGACCGTGCCTCCGAGCGTGAATCCTCCGGGAGCTTCATCGAGGCAGAAGTTACCGACGCATACGTAATCCGGTACCGCCTTCGACATCGCACCGTAGCCCCGCGCCCGCGTCTCTAGCCCTCCGGGCCGATTACAACCCGCCGTTCCTTGCCCTGGCCGACGCTGTAGGTCCGCACGCCCTCGTGATCGGCGAGGGCTATGTGGACGAGCCTGCGTTCGTGCGCCGGCATAGCTTCGAGAGTGATCGGCTCGTGCGTCTCGTTGACTGTTTCGGCGGTGTGCCGCGCCAGTTCGCCTAGCTCGTCCTCGCGCTCCTTGCGGTAGCCGTTCACGTCGATGAACACCCGCACACCGCGCCGGGCCATGCGTCCCAGCATGGAGTTGAGCAGGAATCCGAAAGCCCGGAGATTCTCCCCTCGAGGCCCTATCAGGCTTTCCAGCTCGTGGTCATCTTCCGAGTAGATGTTGAACGAAAGCGGGTCCTCGGATGTCGTTTCCACGCTTGCGTCGAACCCCATGCGGTCGACCAGGCCCTGGATAAGCTCGCCCGTGATCTCCGCGAGGTTTTCGGCTTCGACGGGCTCCGTCTCTTCGATCGGTTCCGGCTCGTCGAGATACACAGGCGGCGGCGCTGGAGTCCGTGGCAGTGGCGCTTGACGCCGTGGAGGTGGCGCCTCGACGGTGTCGGGAGCCGGTTCCAGATCGGCTTCGACCTCGTCGCCGACAAACGGACTGGTGCGTCGCGTGACCAGGATCCGCGCCTCGCGCGCTCCCAATCCGAGCAGCTTCCCCGGAGTCCCGGAATCCATGATCTTGATATCGACTTCATCCAGGGTCGCGTCCAGCTTGAGAAGCGCCAGCTTTACAGCTTCCTCAACGGTTCTTGCCGCTGTCTCCACCTGGTCAGCCACGTCTTTTTCTCCTCCTCCTGCGCTTTCTTGTTCGAGATTTGGGGCGCGGTTCGACTACTGGCCCACCCAGGTTCATCTCGGCCGCCGCCGAGTCGGTGGCCCGATCCAGCTCCTCCTTGGACATCTTGCGCGTGCCGAACTTGCCCGCTCCCACGCGGGTTGCCGCTTGAATGACTCCGCCGGGCAGGATGCGCTC
>JAPOVO010000342.1:8300-8885 GCA_026708165.1 Chloroflexota bacterium
CGGTGGTGAAGTACTGCTGTACGACTCCCAGGAACGACGAAACCACCCAATAGAGCACGATTCCCGAAAAGAAGTTCCATGCGAAGATCACGATCAGGATCGGCATGAACTGCATCACACGCATCATCGTCGCCTGGGCGCCCTCGGCGCTGACGGGACTCGCCATGTACGTCTGGAACCACTGAACGGTACCCGCCAGCAGGGCAAGTACCGAGATGTAAAAGACGGAGATCGGTATGTCTATGGGCAGACCGTCGAGCGGGATCGAGAACGTGCGGTCGATATCGGCGAGGTTGAACCACAGAAATTGTTCGTCCATAACCATGTGACCGCCGCTGGCGATGCATTCTTGATAGCCGAATATGGCCAACCTCTGCCCGTTGACATCCAGACATTGACTCAATGTCAATAGAGCCCCGTACAACGCCAGCAGGACCGGCATCTGGATCAGCAGCGGGAAGCATCCCGCGAGCGGGTTTATCCCCTCCCGCTTGTAGAGCTCCATCGTTAGCTGGGATTCCCTCTGCCTGTCCCCGCGAGCGGACCTCTTGATGGCGTTGATCTTCGGCTGAAGCTCCTGCATCC
>JAPOVO010000342.1:8895-12921 GCA_026708165.1 Chloroflexota bacterium
TCTGCGACTTCATTTGCTTGGCCATCAGGGGAACGATTGCGACTCTGATGATGAACGTAAACAGGATGATTGCGGGGCCGTAACCGCCCAGCACTTCGGCCAGCGACTGCATGAGGCTTGCCAGCGGTGATACCACATAGTCATGCCAGCCCGGCAGGCTGGGCATATCCATGGCCCGGTCTGTCACGGGTCCACCGCCAGACTGGCGCTAGTCGTCATCGACTTCGGGCACAGGATCGAAGCCGCCCGGGTGAAACGGGTGGCACTTGACTATTCGCTTTGTTCCCAGCCACATCCCGGCAATCAGTCCATGCCGGTCGATCGCTTCGTAGGAGTACTGAGAGCATGACGGGTAAAACCGGCAGGTCTGCCCCAGCATTGGCGAGATGAAGCGCCGATAGCCGCGAATAGTCAGCAGAACCAATGCGCTCACTTTCGCGCGTCCGGGCTGCGCCGGATGGCTCGTTGGATAGCCGAGCGGAGCGCCGCGTGAGGTACTTTGGTCGCAGGACTCCGGGCCACGATGACCATGTCGCGCGGTTCGGCGGAGGCCCCTATCTCAAGCCGCCAGGCAGACCGAATGCGGCGTTTGGCGCGGTTGCGGACCACCGCCCCGCCCAGACGCGAACCGGCCACGACTCCCAGGCGGGACTCACCCTCAACCCCCGGCGATTGGTAGACGATCATCGGTTTGAAGTAGCTGACGTTGCGCACCGCGCGCACCCGGCGAAAGTCGCGCCCTTTACGCAAACGACCGAATTTACTCAAGAAACTCCTCGGAGCGCCCTTGAGTGGGCGCGAATTGTTCGCTGGTTACGCCGTCAGCCGCACGCGGCCCTTGCGGCGGCGACGGCGAATGATGGCGCGGCCCGACCGCGACGCCATGCGGTGTCGAAATCCGTGGCGCCGCTTACGCCGCCTGACTTTTGGTTGATATGTGCGCTTCATCTGCCTGTCTAGTTTAATTCACCTTCGGCGCTGGCTGCGCACTTGACCGATCACTATCGAATATATCACTGCGCAAATCTGCGGGCCAAAGCGGAGGCGGGCTTCAAAGGTGAAGCAGCTCCCGATATTCCGGATGAAACTCCGCTTCCGGGCTGACCCCCGCCATGAAGTCGAGGATTTTGTCCAGCACCGAATCGACGTGCGACCGTTCATTCGATATGTAGGCTACGCCTAGCAGGGCCGTTTCGTGACGGTCCTGATCGCCTACCTCGGCCACGCTGATCCTGTGCTTCGCCCGAGTCCGTTCGACCGTGCGGCGAATCACGCGGCGCTTTTCCTTAAGCGACCGGTTGCCTCGAAGATTTACGCGAATTGCGAGAACGCCCACCAACATCCGGCAATTCTAGTTGCTGTTGATGAGCGACCTGCGTCGCAGCCTGCCGATCGTTGCCGGGTCGGGCGACTCTGCCGTCTGGACTGTGCGAGACGCGGCGTATGGCGCTGGATCCACCGCAAACCGCCATGGTCGTCTGCTCCGGCGAATTCCGCCCGAACCTCATGTATAATCCACTCCGCCTGTTCCTCAATGGGAGGCGAGGGGCCACGGCGTAAGCTAGGAAGAGAGTCGGGGATCGCCCTTTGCAACTACGCACCCGTAAGTGGCTCGCTCTGGGAATCGGCGTCAAGCGCTACATCGCCCTAATCCTCCTCGGTACCGTACTGGCGGCGCTCGCGCTCGCCATGTTCCTGGCCTTCGTCTATCGCACGGTGGACGTGCCGGAGACCGCCGGCCCCGTCGTCTACACCATCACGTTGCAATTCATACCCCACCCCTGGCGGGAGTTGGGAATAGGACTGGTGGGCGTGGCCATTGCGGCGTTGAGCACGTTTTGGCTCTTCAAGTCTGTTCTCAGCGTGGTCATAGCGCCGGGTGAGGACGTCGCCGAAATTCTCTATCGCGGCAGGCGGCTGCGCCGTGGCCCCCGGACGGTCGGAATCGGCGGCGGCACGGGCATGGGCACATTGCTTCGCGGCCTCAAGGAGCACACGTCCAACCTCACGGCGGTCGTTACGGTGGCCGACGACGGCGGCAGCTCCGGTCGGCTTCGTCGCGACATGGGCCTGGTCGCGCCGGGCGACATCAGAAGCTGCCTGACCGCGCTGGCCGACTCCGAGGCCCTGATGACCAAGCTCGTGGACTACCGGTTTGAAGAGGGCCTCGAAATCCAGGGGCACAGCCTCGGAAATCTTCTGCTCGCCGCTCTGCAAGACATCGAGGGTGGACTCGACCCAGGCATCGACGGACTAAGCCGCGTCTTGCGAATACGCGGCAACATCGCCCCGTCCACCATGTCCAACGTCAATCTTGCCGCCGAGCTCCAAGATGGTCGCGTGGTCGTGGGCGAGTCCCGAATCTCCACCAGAGGACGCATTCGCAGGGTCTTTCTCGTGCCCCGAAAAGTCGCCGCCAATGACGATGCGGTTGCGGCGATCCTGGCGGCCGATTTGATCGTCATCGGTCCGGGCAGCGTCTACACCAGCATCGTCCCGAATCTACTCGTGAACGAAATCACCGCCGCGATCAGGGCTTCGGACGCCGTAAAGATCTTTGTGTGCAACGTGGCTACGGAACCTGGCGAGACCGACGACTACAGCGTCCGGCAGCATATCGATGTAATCGAGCAGCACGCGGGCCGGGGAACGTTCGACCATCTGCTGGTCAACAGCCGCACCGCCCTCGACTTCGCGGACGGTCTCCCGCCACACCTCCTGCGCATGTCCGAAGCTGAACGGCGCGAAGTCCGAAGGGACGGTATCGACCTCACCGTCGCGGACGTGATCGACGAAGAGCGCCCTATACATCACGATTCGGAAAGGCTTGCTCAGTCCATAATGGACATTTACCGGACGGCAAGTTCCCTTGGCTCCAGATCGAGGGTAAAGGCGATAACGCAGACCTAGACTTGAGCCTCCCGCGCCCGGCGGGGCTGCTCGGCCTATCGCTTACACTGAAAGCGTTTTCCACATCGATTTGTGAATTGGTCCGGCTGGCGCGCGTCGCAAGTCTGAGGAGGAGTAGAGCGATTGAAAACGGCTATCAACGGCTTTGGTCGAATAGGCAGGATCACGTTGCGCACGTTGCTGCGCCGTCAACCCGATATCGACGTTATCGCCGTTAACGATCTCGCCGACCCTGCCACCAACGCTCACCTTTTCAAGTACGACACCAACTACGGACGGTTCGATGGATCGGTGACGATGAGCGGAAACTCGATGTCCATCGACGGCCGCTCTATAGCCGTATTCTCGGAGCGGGACTGGACGGCGCTCGATTGGGACGGCCTCGGCGTCGATCTCGTAATCGAAAGCACCGGTGTGGGAAGCAAGCGCGAGATGGCCGCCAAGCACCTTGAAGCCGGAGCCAAAAAAGTGCTCATCTCCGCGCCTTCCACCGACGCCGACGTGATGGTCGTTCTTGGAGTAAACCACGACCACTACGACCCGGAGAAGCATCACATCATTTCCAACGCTTCCTGCACCACCAACGGCCTGGCCCCGCCCGTGAAGGTGATTCACGACAGGTTTGGAATCATCAAAGGTCAGATGACCACCGTGCATTCCTACACGAACACGCAGAGCCTGCTCGACCTCGAAAATCCCGATCTGCGCGACGCGAGAGCCGCGCCTTCGAATATCGTTCCCGCCTCCACCGGCGCCGCCCGCGCCATTGGCGTCGTGATTCCCGAGCTCAATGGCAAGCTGGACGGCGCGTCCTATCGAGTCCCCACCCCGACGGTCTCCATAGTCGAGTTCGTCGTGATGCTCGACCGATCGACGACTCCGGCGGAGATCAACGACGCGCTCCGCGAGGCCGCCGCCGGGCCCATGAAGGGAATCCTCGACGTTTCGGACGAGCCGCTCGTATCGATGGACCTCAAATCAGACGAGCACTCTTCCATCGTCGACAGCGCCAGCACCATGGTCGTCGGGGGCAACCTGGCTAAAGTGGGGGATTGGTACGCCACAGAATGGGGTTATTCGTGCCGGCTCGCCGACAGTGCCCCCCACCTCTTGCAG
>JAPOVO010000055.1 GCA_026708165.1 Chloroflexota bacterium
CATTGTTGGATTAGAGTCAATTCGGCGGACGCTCGACTGATCGGGCATCCGGTGCCGTTTCAACGAAAATATCACTCAGGCTGGCGCAATCGACCAATGGCACGCACGGTACTAATAATCGAGGACGACTCCGACACTCGCCGGCTGGTCGGCCTGTATCTCTCTCGCGACGGTCACAAGGTCCTGGAGGCGTCTAACGGCCTCGAAGGGCTCGCGCTTGCGAGAAAAGCCACTCCGGACCTCATCGTGCTCGATCTGATGCTTCCGGGCATGAACGGCATGGACATCTGCCGAAGCCTCCGCAAGGAGTCAGCCGTGCCAATCCTGATGCTCACGGCACGGGTTGATGAAAACGACCGGCTCGACGGCCTGGACCTCGGCGCCGACGACTACGTAATCAAGCCATTCAGTCCCAGGGAGCTGGCCGCGCGGGTGAGGGCGGTGCTGCGCCGCACCGCTTGGGAGGCAGCCGAGAGCGGACCGGAGGAGATCAGCTACGGCAACGTAACCGTCAGCCTAAAGCAGTACGCGGCCAGAGTCGGCGATGCGGCGGTTTCGTTGACCCCCACCGAATTCCGCATTCTCATCATGTTCGTGCGCGAGCCAGGCCGCACTTTCACGCGGGAACAGATCATTGACGGGGCCTTCGGATATGACTTCGACGGATTCGACCGCACCGTCGACGCGCATGTCGCCAACCTAAGACGCAAGCTCGGTGTCAAGCGTGGAGCGCGAGAGTATATCCGCACGGCCTACGGAGTCGGCTACAGGTTCGGTGATGCCTAGCTGGCTATTCAGCCTCCAGTTCAGGCTTGTGGCGAGCTTTGCGCTGGTGCTGGCGCTGGTCCTGGGAGGCGTTGGGGCCTACATAGGTCTCGAGGCCAACAGGCAGGCCGAGCATCTTCAGGACCGGACCGACCGTGCGCACTCGTTTCGAGTTCAGGAGATTCTGGCGCGTTTCTATTCACACAACGGAGACTGGAGCGGCCTCCAGCCCGTACTGGAGCGGACGAGCTTCGCCTTGGGGCGCACCATAGTCCTGCTGGGCGAGGACGGAAGGCCCGTTGCCGCCACCACCAGCGAAACGTTCAGATTCGACAAAATGCGGAAATCCGACTTCATGCCGGTAGTGGTTGACGGCAGGCAAGTCGGCAGCCTCTACATCGAGAGGGAACGTAAACACACCGGCCGCGATGATTTTGACAAGGGTGCATTCTCACGGCCGCCGGATTTCGGAGGACCGAGGGTCTCGGCGGTGGTAGTGGATGCGGGGCAGCTTGAAGCGCCGCTTTGGTCACGGTTCGCCGAGGTGACGCACCGGTCTCTCCTGTGGGCCGGCGGAGCCGCCGGGGCCGCCGGCCTGATGCTCATATCACTGACGTCTAGACGGATGCTGAGATCCGTCAGCACGCTGACCTCCGCCGCCAGGCGAATGGGCCGCGGGGACCTGTCCCAGCGCGTGCCTGAGGAGGGACGCGATGAGATCGGGGAGCTGGCCAGGACTTTCAACACCATGGCCGACGGTCTGGAAAGCGCCGAACGTCAGCGGCGCAACATGGTGGCCGACGCGGCCCACGAGCTCAGGACTCCGCTTTCGAACATCCGGGGCTATGTCGAAGCCGTACGCGACGGCGTGCTTGAACCGGATCCGGAAACACTGGATACCATCCACCAGCAGGTCCTGTACCTGAACGACCTGATCGACGATCTGCGCCTCCTTGCCGAGACGGAGGCCGGCGACTTCGGCCTGAACCGCGAGTCTGGATCGCTGGTCGAGGTCGTAAGAACGTCTGTCGAAGGAGTCCGGGCGAGGGCCGAGGCCAAGGGAGTTGCGCTGGAGATCGATCTACCGCCGGAGTCTCCGAGCTTGGAGTTCGACCCGACGCGTATATCGCAGGTGATAGGTAATCTCCTGGACAACGCCATACGCCACACGCCCGCCGGCGGTACGGTTCGGGTATCGGCCAATGTTGGACGTGCCGTTGCGACCGTCTCGGTCACGGATACGGGCGAGGGAGTGCCGGCGGACGCCATACCTCATATTTTCGAGAGGTTCTATCGAGTAGACCCGTCTCGCAGCCGGTCCACCGGCGGCGCGGGCTTGGGACTTACCATCGCCAAGCAACTGGTCGAAGCTCACGGCGGGACTATTCGGGTGCAGAGCGCCGTGGGCGAGGGAACGTCAATTTCGTTCGATCTGCCCGTCGGCGGCTAGCGACATATAGCGTACGGCTCGGTATTCAGGCCGTCTGGGTCGGACTGGCTTTAGGAGCCTTGCAACGGCGTCCCGCTACAGGGGCTTTCGACCCGGAAATCCCTCCTCCAGGCCGTGCCAGAACTCGATCGTCTCTTCTCCAAGGCGGTAGCACAGGAATATCTCCTCGCCGTCGCGGATTGAAGGAAAGTCGATCAGGCCCGTGTCCAGGTCACGGACTATTACGCCGCGCTCCTGCACCTCATGAACCAATCCCTCAAGCTCCCTGACCAGCTTTATGAACTGCGGCTGCGCTTCTTGCGACTGTCCGTTGCCCCGCACAGTTGTTTCCAGCTCGGCGGCGAGTCCTCTTATGTCGGCCCGCTTCCGGCTGATTCGTAGAAGCTGGTCTTGAATTTCCGGAAGGATGGCCAGGGCGTCGTCAAGAGTGAAATACCTGCCAAACCGCCCCGACGCGCCTCTTTGGGACATTGGATTCCGACTCCAGTATCTGCGCCGCTCGCGTAAAATATCGGCCCGGTCCGCTCGGGCCAGCATCCTGCGCGCGGAACTATAAGTCCGTTCAAACTATCGGATTATCGACTATGGCGGAAATCGTAAACACGGCCCGGATTCCCGTTCACGTATTCGCTCCCATGGACGCGATCCAGCCTGAATGCATCACGCAGGCGGAGAATGTCGCCAACCTGCCCGTCAGCTTTCACCACGTAGCTCTTATGCCCGACGCGCACGTCGGTTATGGAATCCCGGTTGGCGGCGTGGCGGCGATCGAGAATGCGCTGATTCCCTACGCCGTCGGCAACGACATCGGCTGCGGCGTGGCGACTTGCAGCCTTGGCGTGAACGCCCGCGACGTGCGCCGAGGCGATCTCGGCAGGCTGCTCGACAACGTTTCGTCGCGCGTCCCGGTTGGCCCCAAGACCCGCAAGCGCCCGCTCAAGAGCCGGTTGTTTTCCAATCTGCCCAATCTGCCGGTGGTCCTCGCGAACCGCGACCGGGCCGAGCGCCAGCTAGGCACGCTCGGGTCCGGCAACCACTTCATCGAGTTTCAGGCCGACGAAGAGGGGTGGATGTGGGTGATGATCCATTCGGGATCGCGGAACGTGGGACTCCGCGTATGCACTCATTACAGCAGGCGTGCCAAGAGCCGCCGAAAGCGCGATCGGTCGGTCAAGCGCCTCCGCGACGCAAACCTGTCGTGGCTGGAGCTGGGCGACGGCTCAGACGGCGACAGCTACCTGGCCGAGATGAGCTTTTGCCAAGACTACGCCCGTGAAAACCGCCGGCTGATGATGAACGAAATCATGCGCGCCGCGCGGCAGGTATTGGGAAAGATCACCGAAGGCGAGCGGATCGACATCCATCACAACTACGCTGAGAAAGAGTCCCACTACGGCAAGGAAGTGTGGGTGCACCGCAAGGGCGCGGTGCGGGCCGAAACGGGAGACACAGTCCTGGTGCCCGGAAGCATGGCTACTGCAAGCTACGCGGGACGCGGGCTGGGGCTTGCCGAGAGCTTTAGAAGCAGCGCCCACGGCGCGGGCCGCAAGATGGGCCGCGGGCAGCGCAAGCGCAGCTTTACGCCGCAGCAGGTCGCCCACGGGATGGACCGACGGAACATAGCCCCCAAGGCGCCCAAGTCGGGGCTCGTCGGGGAGTCCGGCTGGTCGTACAAGGACGTGGACATGGTAATGAGTAGCCAGTCAGAACTCGTTGCGCCGGTACGGCGTCTCCGGCCCGTTGCCGTCCTGAAAGGCTAGCAGAGGTTCGCGTCGGGCCTGTTGGTGGAGCCGCCGCGCGGCCCTGGGGACGAATGCTCGCGATTCAGGTCCGCCTGGCCGCGTACAAAATCCGAGTTAGGCGTAGGATATCCACTAGCTTGTACGTGGGCGGGGGGTATACGTCATTTCGTCGCAGGAAAGTCTGGCGCCGGAGCAGCTTCCCACCTGGTGGCGGGTCGTGTCGCTACTCGGGCCGGACATGCACTCCGATTACGAGTCGGATTTTCTCGGTCGCCCAATCGAGCGGCTCTTCTACTTTGTCTGGCGGCGCGTCGTCGCGCGCGAATACAAAATGCTCGGCGAGCGCCTGAACAAATGGTACAGCGAGGAACTGGCCGCCAAGCCCGGGTCCCACAGACCCGTCGAACAACGGCGGTCGCAATATCCCGGTCTGATGGTCCGCGAGGAGTCGGCGTTCGTCGCTGAGCTGGGCGCGATTCAGGGGATATGGTTCAAATACTGCCTGCTGACCGCGCCGCTGGTTGGCGATTTTCTCGACGAGATGCGCTATCGCTACCGGTTCTTCGGGATGGGCGATGAGGTTTGGATCGGGCCTGAGCGCAAGGGGCGGGGCAATGTTCCGGAGTGACCGCCGCCCGACCGCGCCTGCGCATAGCGAGCGCGCCGCCTACGCGTTAGCTCCATCGCGTTGACGGATCGAGCCGGGGTCGGGACAGCCGGTTCCGAACCCGTCGCGAAACCGGACTCCGTAGGCCGCAGGCGCGGATTCCCGCCGCCGGTGCTGCGTCATCGCGGTTTTGCGCTGCTGTTTTTCAGCTTGCTGTTTTCCAATACCGGCACGTGGATGGCCCAGACGGTCCAGGCCTGGCTGGTATACGAGTTGACCGGTTCGGCGCTCGCGCTCGGAACCGTCTTCGGAGCGTTTGCCATTCCGATGATCGTCTTGCCGTTCTTCGGCGGCGTCCTGGCCGACCGGCTGGACCGGCGCAAGGTGATCTGGATCATGCAAAGCGTGGCTACGCTGCTGGCGCTCGTGATGGCCATCCTGGTGGCAACGGAGCTGATTCAGGTCTGGCACATATTTGTGATCAGCTTCATTTCGGCGATCGCGCTCGCGTTCGACCAGCCCACCCGCCAAGCCATCATTCCCGACCTGGTGCCGCGCGACGAGCTGCGGCCCGCCGTGGCCCTCAATTCCGCCGTGTTCACCGGCGGGGCGTTCATCGGACCCGCGCTGGCGGGATTTCTAGTTGCCCAGGCGGGCCTTCCGCTGGCGGGGGCGTTCTTCATCAATGCGGCTACGTTCGGCGCGGTGATCGTGGCGGTGGCGTTCATGCCCATACCTCCCCTGGACCCGTCCAGGACCAGGGGATCGGTCCTGAGCACAGCGCTCGACGGCTTCAGGTTCGTCGGCCGCAACGAGCTGATCATCATGGTCATGATCCTCTCGCTGGCAACCAGCCTCTTTGGACGCTCCTATCACGCGCTCCTGCCGGTCTTCGCCAAGGACATCCTCGACGTGGGGATCCAGGGACTCGGCATGATGAACTCCGCGCCGGGGGCAGGTTCCATAGTCGGCGCGGTGCTGATCGGCATGAACCTCAGGCTGCCGCCGAACGGCATGTTGAGCCTTGGCGGAACGGCCGTAATGGCGCTGCTCGTGATCGGATTCGCAAGCTCCGAGTCCTACGTCGTGAGTCTGGTGCTGCTCTTCCTGCTTGGAGTTCTTGGAACCGTTCTGATTACGGCCACGCGCACCATCTTGCAGCTCAGGGCGCCGAGGGAGTACATGGGCCGCGTGATGAGTCTGAGCACAATCGCCGTTATCGGGTTCGGGCCGCTCGGCGGGTTCATCGTCGGACCGTTGGCCGAGTTCACGGGCGCGCCGTACTCGCTCTACATCTCGTCGGCGCTTGTTGTGATCGCGGCGGCGTTCCTGGCGGGCGTGCGGCCGACCCTGCGGCGGGCCGAGTAACCCGGATTAGCGCCCCGCCAGCCCCTTCTTTCGGAACGACGGCACCAGCACCGCGACCGTGAGAATCATGCCGATAATTCCCAGCCACTGGGCTAGCTGCAACGGCCCCATAAACGGATCGACGCGCAGGAAGCTCACCAGGAACCGGCCGAGCGAATAGAGTCCCATATACACCCAGAAGACCCTGCCGGTACCGCCCCAACGGCGCATCAGGTACATCATGATGCCCATGATGATGAAGTCGAAGAGCATCTCGTACGTGGTGGCCGGATGTTCCGGGAATGTGCTTCCGGTCGCGTCGCGCGTTGCGAGCGTGTTTGGATGCGTGTACAGGAACGCCCACGGCAGGTCGGTGGCGAGCGCGTGGTGCTCGCCGTTTATCAGGTCGCCTATCCGCCCGACTCCCTGCCCCAGGATCAGCCCCATGCCGCCGAGGTCGGCCATCGCGGGCAAGGGCAGGCGCGCCATGAACGTGGAGATGACTCCCCCCGATATGCCGCCCAGGATTCCGCCCCAGACGGCCATGCCGCCGGACCACACCTCGAAGACCTTCAACGGATTGCCCGAAAACAGGTTCCAGTTGTCGATCACGTACACCACCCTGGCGCCGATGATCCCACCCAGGATGCACCACACGGCTATCGTGTCGACGTCTTCAACCTTCACCCCGGCCTTCGGCGCGTAGACGCGCGCTATCCAGTAGCCCAGCACGATTCCGAGCGCCGAGAACAGCGCGTGCCACGCCAGCGTGAGCGGGCCGATAGAGATGTTGGGATCGAACGGAATGACTATCTCGTAATACGGCAACCTCTATGTCTCCGTAAGCTGTCCGGCGCGCGGTTCAATGGGACCGGTCTTCCGAGATTAACACCCCCGCCAATCCACGCCGCCTGATTCAGCGCCTGGTCGGATTCGGATTCTCCGGGTTCGGCGGGCTGTCCTGCGGGTCGAACTCGCGGGCAGCGTAGAGGCGCTCGAACGCCTCGCTGGAAATCGCGTCGATCTCTTCGAGCACGTCGTCTGGAATTTGCAGTTCGGCGACCTTGAGCGCGTCGTCGATCTCTTCCGGTCTGCGGAAACCGATCAGGCTCACCGTAACGGTCGGGTCTCGCAGCACCCACGCGCTCGCCAGGGTCGGTAGCGAAACGCCCAGGCCGTCGGCTACCTGGCTCAGCCGGTCGACGGTCTCGAGGTTCTTGACCCAATGGTCCTCGTGGAAGAGCGGCAGGCCGAACGCATAGCCCGTCGCTCGCCAGTCGGTCTCTTCAAACGTGGTGTCGGCGGACATCGATCCGGTCAGCACGCCGTGCGCCAGCGAGCCGTAGGCCATTATTCCGATCCCCTCGCGCTCGCAATGGGGCATCAGCTCGCGCTCGATGCGGCGGTCGAACATGTGGTAGCCGACCTGATTGGCAACGATGTTCAGGGTCTTTCTGCACTCGGCCAGCAGGTCCGGCTGGAAGTTGGACACCCCAGCATAGCGGATCTTGCCCGCGTCGATCAGCTCTTGCAGCGCCCCCATCGACTCGGCGATCGGCGTGTTCGGATCGGGCCAGTGAATCAGATACAGGTCGACGTAATCCATGCCGAGCAGGCCCAGGCTCCTGTCGATGCCGGCCATTATGGCTTCCCGCGAGCTGTCGCGTCCGAACGTCTCGGTTTCGGGATTGAACGCGATGCCGCACTTGGTCACCACCACCACGTCCTTGCGGCGCGCGCCGAGCGCCTTGCCGAGCACCTCCTCGGAGTGGCCCGGACCGTACGCGGCGGCGGTGTCGAAGCAGGTTATGCCGGCGTCGAGCGCCTTGTGAACGGCCGCGATCTCCTCGTCGTCGTCGGTCGCGCCGTACTGCGTCCCGCCCATGGGCCAGCACCCGAATCCGATGACGGAGACTTCGAGATCAGAGTTGCCGAAGTTCCTGTATTCCAAAATCACGCCTCCCGCGGTTGACCATCCGGCACGCCCGGCGACCGGGTCCACCCAGTCGCTGCGGCGTCGAGATTTTAGCTTGGCGCGGCATCATCCCCTCTCTCCTGCGCGGGAGAGCGTTAGAGCCTGCCCTGAGCTTGCCGACGGGGTAAAGGGACCGAGAGCGTGAGTCCACATTTCAACTTCGTTGGGGCGGTTCGCGAACTTCGCTCCCGGCAATAGTGCCTGATTCGTGGTATTCGGACGAGCGCGAAAAGAGTGAGTTTGGTGGAGAAAGTGAAAATTACCCTGTGAACTTTGAAAAACGGGGTGTTTGACGGTGGGGTAAACGGGGTATTTGACGATGGCGGAAACGCGGTGTAGAGGGGATGCCGATTCCCGCTCTTCGCTGTTGCGGGGACATGCTTCGCGGGACTGCCGGGATGTGCCGTGTGCCCTACAACCCATCGACAGGCTCAGGACAGATAGGCCCGGAGTGCACTGCATACGGGTTGGATGGCCGGGCTTTAGATTCCTCGGCTTTGCTCGGCATGACAGTTGGGAGGCTGGTGGAGAGAGGGCGGTTCGCGAACCGCCCCTACAGTCGATTGCCAACTGCCGTCCGTGCCGGCCTAATGGACACATGGCAGTGCAAATCACGATCCGGGGAGTTCCCGAAGAAATCCGCGACGAACTAGCCGCCCGCGCCGCGCTCCGGGACCAGTCGATGCAGGAGTTCCTGCGCGGCGAGCTTGAGCGCATCGCTTCGCGCCCCTCGCCGGACGCGTTGCGGACGAGAATCTGCTACCGCAAACGAACGTCCGGTACCCGCGTCCCGCTGTCCACCATCCTGCAAGCCCGCAACGCCGACCGGAGGTAACGGCAGTTGCCTACGGTCTCAACGTCAGGCTCCGCCGCTGCTAAGTCACAACTTGCGTGTTCGTCACTCGGGCCGGTTTGTAGATCGGGCTAGGCATAGCTTCTAGTCCCGGAGCCCTGTACAGCAGCGTCGTCAAGCTAGTTTGGGGCAGCAGGCGAAGCTAAGCATTGCCGAAGAGAACTGCTCAGTGACCGAGTACATTCTTTGCGTATTCCGAAGCCTTTGTCTGTATGTCTGGTGGAACTCCAGTCTTGCCCCTCGATTTATGGCCCGCCCCTTCGCTCACTGTTCCATACCAATCAGTGTACGTTTCTATGGTTGCCCTGAGTATCGCTCCTATTGTGTCGAGGTGCACCACAAGCGGACCATCAGTTCCCTCCCGATAGCGCCATTCCTGCAGGCTATTCCGGTGTTCTTGAATTACATTCCGTACATCGCGAACTTTGATCCCGATTGCCGATGCTTTTGCATTGATGGTCGCCTTCGTTTCGGGTGACAGCTTCTCATAGAGTTCGAGCAAGTCATGGATCCAAGCAGGCTTGTGCCCCTGCTCCTCAATGAGCGCCTTTAGTGCTACTTCAATCCCGAAGATATATGCGATGACTACGGGAATTATCAGTGATCGTCTCCGTGCCTTCTCGTCCTCTGTTCCGACGTCATGTTTGTGGAACTCATGACGGAGTACATTCCCTGCGTTGTACATAGCAACGGCCGTGGTAATCCTTGTCAGTTTTGTTCCCCTCTACCTCTTAACATGTCAATCGAGTGTAGTCGGTGCCATTCGGATTCCGGGGGTCGTCCCGCCATTAGATAACTAGCGATGCTCCTATGGGCCGCTGCTTGCCGCCGTGGACGGAGGGTTCGGCGCACCATTTGGCGGCCAGGCGGCGGACGGCTTCGTAGACGGATTCGTCGAATTCGAGCAGGTCGCAGACGACGAGGCGGTCGACCTCTGCGCGGTTGGGGTCAGCGTCGGCGAGGTAGGCAAGTTTCAGCTCCCTGTCGCGGAACTCCTCGAAGATCACCTCCGCCGTCTCCTTACCCTACGCGCTCGCGGAATGACGTAGCCTCATGGCTCAATCGTTGGCTACGTCGCGTCCAGGTCAACATCTTCCGTCCTCCTGCCGCTTGGTGAACCCGAAGGATCAATCAAGGTCCTCAGAACTCTCAACGACCTCAAAATGCACTCGCATTGCCATTGGATCCATTCTGCGGTTGAACTTCTCAATCGTCTCCGAAGAGTTACCCGTGACTCTCTGAATCTCCAGTCGATTGAAGAGCTGTACTTCTTCAGGAGCAATCCTTGGGAGCGCGTGCCCCAGATGTCCTCTTCCAGTTATCCCCTTCTTCCCGGGCTTAAGTTGCCCCATGGACCATATGCCGGAGATTTCTACCTCAGGCCTATCACCGAGCTCCGAAATGAACTTTCCTGTGGAAGGGTTTCCACATACAAAACGGTGTCCCTCTGTAATGACCGGGAACTCGACCTTTACCTTTGTCGTCTGGTAGTGCAGCGTCAAGACATGGCCTTTCGAGGCGCGGTCTATCTGAAGCCAATGGCAAGAGCAAGTGAACAGAGGAAACCCATAAATTTGTCCGCCACGTTCGGAGTTGCATTTTTTGTGCATTGGCTGGCAGTTCCACTCTTTGTTGTAATGCTTCGGTTTTATGTTGTCTTCTCTGTCTTTGAAGAAAGACTTAGTGAAAATATGGTCCAGTGTGGCCGCTTTCCTACTTCGTATGCGCATTCCGCATCCACCGACATGGGTCCCGCAGAGATGACCGTCTCTGCGTAGTAGATAGGAGAGTCGTTTACGATTGCTCATTCACTTTTCCCTTACGCTCTCCCCATGATCACTTGCTGCCTCGCGAGTATTGCGGGCTGGCGTGGGCGTCGGCAAACTCAACCTATGCCTGTGGCTGTGGCGGACTTATCCAGCAAGCGTGTGCGGAGTCGACACACTTCACCCCGCTTTCTCAAGGAGATACTGAGGAGAGTGGTCACAGGGGGAGTCGGTGGAGCATTGAGCCCCGATCGCGGTACCGGTTTGCAACGTTACCGGCCGCTATGTGTGAATAGCGACGCCCCTGTAACGGCTCGGCAGCCTGGACCGATGACTAGTGATTCACGTCACGTAGGGTCAAGCGGGCTAGACGTAATCCAGGACGCCCACTCTGCGGACTGCTGCTTGCCGCCGTGGACGGAGGGTTCGGCGCACCATTTGGCGGCGAGGTGGCGGACGGCTTCGTAGACGGACTCGTCGAAGCCGAGCAGGTCGCAAATGACGCGGCGGTCGAGCAGGGCGCTATCGACGCTCGGTTCGGTCTGTTGAGGCGCGTCGGTCAACGGGTTGCTCGGATTCCCTCTCAGGCTGGCCACTCGTAACGCGGTTTCAGGTCGGTAAGCTGGTTGTAGCCTATCCGCCTTTCCTTCTGCAGCCGTCCGACGACTACGAACGGGGCTATTCCGACCGATCCCGCGAACTCGTTGACAGATTCCGCCGTGAAGCAGTCCCCATCGCAGAAATCGTCCCATGCGTCGGGCGTAATCAGGAAGTCAGCCGCGAACCGGTCGGCTTCCGCTTCGATCCGCGCCATTTTCGGGTCGGGGTCGAGTCCGTCTATGACGATCCGGCGCTGGGTTCTGTGCTTGAGCAGATGACACGCCTCGTGGAAGAACGTGAACCAGAAGATGTCGGCCCACTTGTGCCGGAGGCTCATCTGGATCATCGCCTTGCGGTCGGTCAGCCAGCGCGTGGCGCCGTTGGCCCCGCTCTTCGGGAGCGCCCGGACCATGCAGAACGCGACTCCGGCCTCCGCGCAAAGGTCTGACATTGCGGGAATGAACTCATCGGGCGGCCGCCCGGTGATGCCCCGGATCCGGGCGAGAGCCTGGCGGAAGGTCCGCTCGTCGTAGTCAGCCGTGTCAACCTCCCGCGCATCAAGCTCGCCCTTGCGGAGCCAGACGGCCAAAGCGCCCAGAGAGACCTTTCGCCCCGCCGCATCGGTGATGCGAAATCCCACGGCCTGCTGGTACGCCCGCGGCTCGGCGACCGCCACTCCCAGAAAGCTCATCAGGGCCGTCAACCGGCTGGCGCGGTCACGCCCGGCCTTTATCCAGCCCCGCTTGATAATTTCCCTGATCGGGTACTCGTCCAGCCACTTCTCGCCGGCTTTGAGCGCTTCCCGTTCGCGGTTCATCTCCAGAGCCATGCGGTAGTCGGCTTCAAGGGTCATCCAGAACTGGGGGCTGATCCCCAGCACCTTGCCGAGGCCGATTGCGGTGTGCGGGGTGATGGCCTTCTTGGCCTTGATGATCTCGTTTATCGCCTGCGCCGGCCTGCCGAGCCGAGCCGCCAGCTCCTTCTGGGTCATCCCGCGGGCTTCGAGCTCTTCCTCGAGTATTTCGCCCGGGGGAATGGGCATGTCCGACAGGACGCGCGCGTCGCTAGTCGCCATAATGATTGCTCACTTCCTCCACTATTACGTGTTCTTCCGTCTCACCCCTGGTCACGATGAGGCGCCATCTGCCGGTCAGGTAGATCGACAGCTCTCCTTTTCGCGATCCTTTCAGAGGGTGCAAGCGCATCGACAGGATGTTGCCCGCTTCCTGGAAGTCCCTCGCCGCGTAGAGCTGATTTATTCGCGTGACGTACTTCCGCCCGACTCTCGGTCCCCAGTCCCGAACCGCCCTGGCCGACTCCCGGTAATTCCGCCGAAG
This sequence comes from Chloroflexota bacterium, assembly GCA_026708165.1. Lineage (GTDB taxonomy): Bacteria > Chloroflexota > UBA11872 > UBA11872 > VXNJ01 > JAPOVO01. The sequence goes on from JAPOVO010000055.1 coordinate 12,443, forward strand.
GCGATTTGTTCGGAAGGAGACTTCCATCATTCACCCATAGGGTGAATGATAGTAGGAAGGCGGCGTACCGTCAAGGACATGTATGATGCGTTTCTCTGCATCGACAACCAGTTGAAGCAGAGCCGCGTAGCACTCGCGCCGAACGCTCATTCGAGTGCATCGTTTGATTAGACACTACCCACTTTCGGCGAGTGCGGCGTGGATGCATTCGGAGACGAGGCGGTTGGCGGCGGCGGGGCCGTGGCGGTCGAGGGTTGCGTAGAGATCGCGCTTTTCGAGCTCGGCCCAGACGCGGCGGCGGTCTTCGG
>JAPOVO010000159.1:0-11842 GCA_026708165.1 Chloroflexota bacterium
CTTGTGAACCCCCAGCGCATTGAGGCGGCCCGCCGGGGCGACCCGAACGTCGATGGCCATCGTCAGGCCGAGCATGGCCGGTTCAATCTGCCCCTGGCCGTCGATTCGGGCCACCCAGCTCGAACGCTTGATATGCGGCCTTCGCGTGAACATCGCGACGTAGGCCTGGCCGTCGGGGCCGAAGTCGATCCCGGTCGGCACCTGGTCGGTCCCCATCGCCTCGGCCACGTTCACGACCCGCTCGCGATTTCGACCGTTCGGCGAGACGCGCATGATGTCGTTCGTCTCGCTGTCCACGATCCAAAGCCAACCGTCCGGCGCGAAGGCCATGTCGAAGGGGTTCCTGAGCGCCAGGATGTCGATGATCGTGTCGGACATCACGCCGAGATCGTTGAATGAATGGAGCGGCACGTCCGGCTCGAGAATCAGCACCTTTTGGAACGGGTCGCCCTCACCCTGTCCCATGAGCAGCAGAATCTCGTCGCCGCGCGGCAGGACCGACGACAGCCCGACGTTTTCGCCCTCCGGATCGAACCCGTATGGCAGACGGTCGATGAGCACGGTCTTGACTCCGCGGGGATCGATGCGCGTGACGCGTCCGGTTGGCTCTTCGCCGGTCCCGTAGCCGGCTTCGGCGACCAGAAGATTGCCCGCAGCGTCAAACGCGATGCCGCGCGGATTGTTCAGCCCTCCGGCGAACCGGTCCAGGTCCACCAACGAAACGGCCGTCGAGCCGCAGGCCGCGAGACCGGCTCCCGCCGCCGCGGCCATCGCGCCATAAATCAGCTTCCGGCGCGTGAGTGGGCGGTTCAATAGTGAGTAGGAACGAATCTCGATGCTCCGTTCGCGGGACCAGATGCAGTCGGCCGTTAGGTGATCATATGTAGTTTAAGTTCGCCGTATTGAGTCGGGTAACCGGCGGTCGGAGATATAGCGTCGTCCCCGCGCTCGAAACACTGGGGAGATTGGGCCATGACGACGAAGCAGGCCATAGCGCCGATCCGCGCCGCTGACCGTATCATTCGTTCCAGATCATATTCAGCGGACCCCAAAAAAGATGACGCAGGTCCGACCGCAATCGGAGGAACACCCGTAATGGAAGGTCCTGGAGAGCGCCTGAGCCGGGTTAGGGCGGCGTGGAGCCGCAACGAGGCGGCGCTCGGCGCGGTTTTGACGATGCCGAGCATCCAGATGGCCCAGGCCATCGCCCGGATGGGGTTCGACTGGGTCGTGGTCGACATGGAGCACTACCCGATGGACACCCGCGACGTGCACGAGACCATCGCCGCGATGGCAGGCGCCGACGTGACGCCGCTCGTGCGGGTCCACTGGAACGAGCACTGGCTGGCCAAGCCCGCGCTCGACGCCGGCGCGCTGGGGATCGTGTTCCCGATGATCCGCAACCGGGACGAAGCCGAGGCGGCCGTGGCGGCGGTCAGGTATCCGCCGGAGGGCGTGCGCGGATGGGGTCCTACCTACGCCCAGCTGCGCTGGAATCTCGGCCTGGAGGAGTATGCGCGGCTGGCGAACGAGGAAATCGTCACGGTCGCACTCATCGAGCACGGCGACGCCGTCCGAAACATCCGCGCGATAGCCGAAACTCCCGGACTCGACGTGGCGTTCATAGCGCCCTCCGACCTGGCCGCGACGCTGGGACACCTCGGCGACCCTCAACACCCGGAGGTTCGCGAGGCCGTCGCGGAGATCGAGCGGGCCGTTCTGGAGACCGACGCCGTTCTGGGCGGAGTAGCCCTGTCGCCGGAGGCCGCGACGCAAATGATCGAGCGCGGCTATCGATTCCTGAACCTGGGGGCGGACATCAGCCTTCTGCGCAACGCGGCGTCCACTCTGCTCGATTCCATACGAGGCGATTGATCGGCGCGGAAGTGGTTACCAAGTCTTATCGGAGAGGCACGGCGGGCTCATGAATCGGCTTGAAGGCAAGGTGGCGCTTATCACCGGCGCAGGCATGGGGATCGGGCGCGAAGCGGCGGTCATGTTCGCATCGGAAGGCGCGCGGATCGTCGTGGCCGACATCAACGAAGAAGCCGCCCAAGAGACGGTCGGGCTAATCAAAGACGCCGGCGGCGGAGCGGTCGCCGCGATCGGGGACGTTGCGAGCGAGGACGACGTGCGGCGGATGGTCGAGGAGGGCGTCGAGGCTTTCGGAGAGCTGACCGTGCTCTACGGCAATGCGGGAGTTCTATGGAAAGACAGGGACCGCTCGGTGCTGGAGACCGACGAAAAGTGGTGGGACAGGGTGATGGACATCAACCTCAAGTCGGCGTTCTGGCTGTGCAAGTACGGCGTCCCGCACCTGAAGCGCGCGGGCGGCGGCTCGATCATCCTGGCAGGTTCGGTCTCGGCGCTAGCCGGTTTCACCCGCGCCCAGGACGCCTATACGGCTGCCAAGGGAGCGCTGATCTCTCTGAGCAAATCGCTGGCGATCCAGTTCGCGCCCGACAACATACGCTGCAACATCGTCCATCCGGGCATAGTCGATACGCCTCTGCAAGCGCCTTATCTGACGGACGAGATACGCGAGGAGTTCAAGTCGTCGATTCCGCTTGGCCGGATAGCGCAGCCCCGCGAGATAGCCCACGCGGCCCTGTTCCTGGCGTCGGACGAAGCCTCCTACATCACCGGCGCGGAGCTGCTGGTCGACGGCGGGTTCATGGCGCAGTAGCGACCGCGCCGCTACTCGACCACGACGCGAGGCGGGCGGGCGTAGAGGCGGCCCTGCTCGGCCACGCGTCCCTCGGAGGCGTCCCCCGCGTGGACGTAGACCCGGTAGCGCACCTGCAGCGACTCTCCCGCAGGAAGCAGGTGCTCGCCGCTGGGGCCGCCCCCCTCGAAGGTGGAGACGGCGATCGGGTTGGTCGTAATGAGGCCGTAGTCGCGCGCGTGCCAGTAGGTCGGATGGCGGAAGCTCAGGGGATGGTCGAAGATCGCCACGCCCACCGTCCTGCCGTTGACCGGCCCGGAGTAGTCGCACCAGGCGGCGCGCTTTCCCCACAGATCGCCCTCGTCGACGCCTCCCAGGGAGTTCTCCATGCGGCCGCCCCGCGCAACCTCCATCGAGCCGGCCACCCGCAGGGAGATCAGGCCGCCCTCCTTGGTGTCGCCGAAGAGCACGTCCTCGTCGCGGGCGGTAAGAGACAGGTCGATGTCGATGAGCCGCCCCACGGGGAGGCGGTAGAACGTCATCTCCCGCCGTTCGCCCAGGAGCGCCCTCCGCCTGTCGGGGGTGGTCCAGTCGGCCAGGGCGACCGCTCGCGCGTAGACGGGACCGCTCATCAGCGTCTCGAACCGGCGATGGACGGTGTGGCCGCGCCCCTCGCCCTCGGTCCAGTTGTCCACGCCGTTAACGTCGCCGTAGGCGGAGTAGAGGCCCCGGTGCCAGACGTGGTCCCGGCTCTCTCCCGGAACGTCGTCGATCATTGGAAAGCCGCGGGTGACGGGGTCGCCGTAGGGCCCGATCAGGGGATGAAAGTAGGGCCGGTGCCGTTGGGCGCCGAAGTAGTAGCTGGTGAAGAGATCGCCGTCGAAATGTACGTCGAGGCGCTCGTCCGTAGTTCGCAGCCGGACCGTCTCCTCAGGACTGGACGCCGGGGCGTCCGACAAGACCGCCTCGTACCGCCCGGTCGCATCCGCCTCGATACCCTCCGCGACCCAGGTCAGCAGCGCGCCTTGGCCAATCGCTTCCAGCTGGCATGGCACGTCCCGGCCGCCGGACGACTCCACCATTCGAACGGAGCGGGCCGACCCCGCGTCCGGCAGCAGGATGCTGACGGGAGCGGCCCCGCGTATGCCGTCCGCATCCGCAACCGCGATCTTCTTTCTATATTCCATATATAAGCAGGGCTGGGTCAGGCGGAGGGGCCGCCGCCCGCCATTGCCTCGGAGACCTTGCCGTAGTAGGGATCATCCTCCGTTATCGGCAGACGAACGCGCTCGCCCGTCAGGGCGGCCTTATAGAGGGCGGCGATCAGCTCGATGGACTTGCGCCCTTCCTCCCCGGTGACGGCTGAGTCGCGCCTCTCGCGTATAGCGGCCAGCACGTCCTGAATCTGCGCCGCGTGTCCCACGTGCTCCGGCTCCGGCACGCGGGCCTCCGCCCACTCTCTTAGCTCGGTCTGCTTCGCCTCGTCGCGGGCGGCCATTCCCCGTCCGCGCTCCCTGGCGGCGTGGACGCTCCACGGCAGGGAGACGGCGGCCTCTTCGCCGCATATCTCGAAGCGCTCGTTGTTCTGGGGCAGGCAGACGGTGCAGGTGAGCTGGCCCAGCGCCCCGTCCGGGAACCTCAGCATGGCGGTTGACAAGTCCTCCACCTCGATGTCGTGGGTAAAGGCGCCCATGTCGGCGGTGACGCTCTCCGGCTGCCGTCCCATAAGCCACAGGTAGGTATCGACGGCATGGACGGCGTGGTTGATGGTAACCCCGCCGCACTCCTTCTCCCAGGTCCCCCGCCACCAGAGGTCGTAGTAGCTGCGCGCCCGCCACCAGAGCATGTCCATCTTGCCGAAGAAGATGCGGCCCAGCTTTCCCTCGTCTATAAGTGACTTGGCCAGCAGCACGTCGCGGCGGTAGCGGTACTGGAAGACCTGGGATAGTAAGCGCCCGCTGGCGCGGGCCGCCTCGATCATAGCGTCGCACTCCCGCAGGCTGCCCGCCATCGGCTTTTCGCAGTACACGTGCTTGCCCGCGTTCAGCGCGTCGATGCTGTTCCTGGCGTGCTCGAAGGGCGGCGTACATACGCTGACCAGATCGATGTCGTCCCTCGCCAGCATCTCGTGGTAGTCGGTGTACCAGGCGTCTACGCCGAACTCCGCGGCGGCGGTCCGGGCCGTCTCCTCGTAAATGTCGGCGACGGCTACGATGTGGGCCTCCTCTGGGAAGGCGTGGTAGGCCGCAGCGTGGGCGCGGGAAATCTGGCCAGACCCTATGATCCCTACGCGTATCGGATCGCCCATCTGAAATCCCTGTCTCGCAGTGACGCGGCGCGTGCATCCTATCAGGGCGGCGCGTTCTCACAGAGCCGCCGGGGCGGGCCCTTCGACCTGGCTCAGGACAGGCCTGTCGAGGTAGGAACGCAACCGGCGGATGGACGGCCCAGGCCGCGCCTCGGGCGGGTGATACGATTCGGCCCTACCTAGACGCTGGGAGGTGTCAATGGTCGCCGGAGCAAGGGACACGGTCGGGCTAGCGATAGTGGGGAGCGGCTTCGCGGCGCGCTTTCACACGGAGAACTATAGACGGGTATACGGCGTGGGCGTCCGTTTCGTGGGAGTCTACAGCCGGCGCCCCGAGGCCACCGCCGAGTTTGCCGAGGAGTTCGGATTCGAGAGGACGTACGGCAGCCTGGACGAGCTGTTGGCCGATCCCGACGTGGACCTGGTGGACACCTGCATCCCAAACCGCTTTCACGAGGAGATGGCGGTCAAGGCTCTCCAGGCGGGCAAGCACGTCGTGGTGGAGAAGCCGTTCACCGGCTCATTCGAGCCCGGCAAGGACCCGGAGGACTGGCAGCGCTGTCTCGACGAGGCGCTGGCCAGCGCCGACCGGATGATCGAAGCGGAGCGGGCGTCGGGCAAGCGAATACTCTACGCAGAGAACCTGGTCTACGCCCCCAGCGTGCAGAAGGCCAGGAACCTCCTGGCCACGGCCGACACCTCCATACTGCGGATGGTCGGCGAGGAGTCGCACAGTGGCACCCACTCGCCCTACGCCATGCAGTGGACAACCAGCGGGGGCGGCAGCCTCTACAACAAAGGCTGTCACTCGCTCGGCGCGGCCATCTACCTCAAGTACGAGGAAGGAATGCGGCGCCTGGGCAGGAGGATCCGGCCTAGCTGGGTGGTCGGCACCGTCGCCAACCTGACCCACAGCGAGGCGTTCAGGAGCGAATCGCCGGAGAACATCCGCACCGGCTGGAGCGACTGCGAGGACTGGGGTGCGATGGTGCTGGGGTTCGACGACGGCTCGATCGCCCAGATCAGTGCCGCCGACATGGTTCTCGGTGGCATCCAGAACCTGCTGACCGTGTACGCTGGAAGGGCCACCATACACATCGGCAACTCGCCCAACGACGCCATAATGGCCTACGCCCCCGACGCGGAGGCCTTCGCCGGGGAGTACATCCGCGAGAAGGTGGAGACGACAGCAGGCTGGCAGTACACCAACCCCGACGAGGACTGGATCAACGGCTTCCCCCACGAGGCGCAGGATTTCTGCGAAGTCGCCGCCACCGGCAGGGCACCCGTATGCGACAGCTTCCTGGGCCGCGACGTGGTCGCCGTCTGCTACGCCGCCTACCTCTCCGCCGCCACCGGCAGGAGGGTAGACGTGCCGACGGAATCAGCGTGACCAGCCGGCCGCCGACTTGTGACTAGGCATATTTGGAAGCTCACGGTATGAAGCTCGGACTCGTAACCTACAACCTCGCCAGAACCTGGGACCTGGAAACGATCATCTCTAGGTGCGAGTCAGCCGGATACGAGGCGGCGCAGCTCCGCACCGAGCACGGCCACGGCGTGGAGGTGACCCTGAATGCCGCCGAGCGGGCCGAGATCAGGGACCGCTTCCGGGACTCGGACATCAAGGAGATCAGCCTCGGCTCCACCTGCGAGTACCACTCGCTCGACGCCGGCGAAGTTGGACGCCAGATCGAGCTCACCAAGCGGTTCGTCGACCTAGCGGTCGACATTGGCGCCGTCGGCGTAAAGGTGCGCCCCAACGGCCTGCAAGAGGCCGCCGGCGTGCCCCGGGAGAAGACGCTGGAGCAGATAGGCCTCGCCCTCCGCCAGTGCGGCCAACACGCCGAAGGCTCCCCGGTCTCCATTTGGCTGGAGGTCCACGGTCCCGAGACCAGCCATCCTCCCAACATCCGCCGCATCATGGAGGCGGCGGACCATTCCCACGTGGGCGTCTGCTGGAACTCCAACCCCACCGACGTGGTCGACGGCTCCGTCAGGGAGTACTTCGAGCTCCTGCGGCCGTGGGGTCAATCAGTCCACCTCTCAGATCTGGCCGATCCGAAATACCCCTGGAGGGAGCTCTTCGCCCTCTTGCGGGAGTCCGGCTACTCCGGGTACTGCCTGGTCGAGTACCCCCGCGAGAGCGCGGAGCCCGAGACGTTCATGAGGTACTACGCGGCCCTCTGGCGCGAGCTCTGCCGGCCGGACGGTTGACTACAAAGGCAAGAGACGCCGAGGCGACGCTTCCGGACGCGGTCGAACACCTCGAACGCAAGTCGGCTGGCAGTGGGCATACAAGCACACGAAAGACGACGTAGCCGACGCGCATATGGCGATCCGGTTGGTGCTCAAGGCATAAAGCTGTCGTAAGCCGCGAGCGCGGCCTCCGCCATCGCCCGGTCGCAGGCCACCCATTCTTCGACGGGCACGTCCTTGGCGAACGCGCAAAAGACAACGGCGGTGCCCTCGGGCATCAAGATGATTCCGGCGTCGCATCTTATGGGACCGATGGTTCCCGTCTTGTGAGCGACGTTCCAGGTGCGCGGCAAATAGAGCGGAATTCTGTCGTTCGACTGCTGCGCCCGCAGAATGTCGAGCATTTCCTCGCAGGCGGCCGGGCTTACGATTTCACGGCGCATGATGAGCGTCAGCAGCTCCATCATCTCGGCTGGCGTCGTCACGTTGTTCCGGTCGTCACACTGGAACCCGTTCCCGGACCTGTCGTAGTCCAGATGCAAGAGCTTCTCCGTGACGCGTTCATACGATTCACGCCTCGAATACGGCGGATCGATCCCAACCACAAGGCTGAGCAGGTCGCCCGTATTCCACGGCACGCTGGTTTTTCGCAGGCCGAAACCTTGAATGAAATCGGTTACCGCGGACCCGCCGTTCACGAGCGACCAGATAGCGTCGGTGGCCAGGTTGTCACTTACTACGATCATCAGTTTTGCGAGGTCCCGAACCGTGGGACGAAGACCGGGCGCCAGCTCTTTCAGCACGCCCGATCCAGGAACAACGTCCGATTCGCTCAGAGAGACCCGTGCGTCGAGATCGATTCGTCCCTGTTCCGCAAGCGCATAGAGAAAGACCAGAAGCGGAATCTTGAAAACAGAAGCCGTTGGGAATATCTCGTCGGCTCTCAGCCTCGCTTCTTCGCCTGTTGCTTCATTTCGGACAGCGAAACCCATGGTTCCGCCAACCCGTTCGGCAATCGACTTAAGCCTGACTTCAAGCTGGGTCATGATGGATTCTCCATGACGCTCGAAATGGCGACTAGAGCGTCAGCTACGTCCTTTCGAGAGATATCGCAGTGCACCGCAAATCGTATAGCCTGCGGGTTCACGCCGGCCGGCCCTGCGAGGACGCTTTCTTCTCGAAGGCTCGCGGTCACGGATTCAGCCGTTCCGAAGCCTCGCTCGACGTTGCAGAAAACCAGATTGGTCTGCACGTCCTCCGGGTCAATCTGGATGCCCCGAATCTCGGCAAGACCCTCGGCCAGTATCCGCGCGTTTTCATGGTCCTCGTGCAGCCGCCGCGTCATCACCTCCAGCGCCACGATCCCCGCCGCGGCGACGACGCCTAGTTGCCGCATCTGTCCACCGATCATCTGACGCCAACGACGCGCTTCTTCGATGAGTCCAGCCGAACCCGCCAGAATCGAACCGATGGGCGCGCCAAGCCCCTTTGACAAACAGACCTGAACGCTGTCCGCGTCCTTCGCCAACTCGCTCGCGGGTACGTTCAAGTATGTCGCGGCATTGAAGATTCGCGAGCCGTCGAGGTGCACGGGCACTCCGAAGTCTTCCGCGACCGACCGCGTAGCCGCCATGTCGCCGGATGTCAGGACGATCCCGCCCGCGAGATTGTGCGTGTTTTCGACCCAGACGACGGTCTGGCTCGCTCCGCCAGGCTCCACACCCGCCAGCGACTTCCTCAGCTCGGCCGATTTCGGAGCCCCCTTTGTTGTCGGGACCGAAACCAACGACGCCGAGCCGATCTCACGATAGCCGTCCAGCTCCCCGTAGCCAACGTGGCTGTCCTCGGCTGCGACAATTGTCCCGCCCTTGCCCAGGTGGCTCAGCGTGGCGAGCAGATTTCCCTGGGTCCCGCTCGTTACGAAAAGAGCTGCCTCCTTGCCCAACCGATCCGCCGCCAGTTCCTGGAGCCGCTCCGAGGTGGGATCCTCATGCCAGCTATCGTTGCCAACCTCGGCTTCGTACATGGCTCTGCGCATTTCAACGGAAGGCTTGGTGACGATGTCGCTTCGCAGATCGATTACTTTCGGCAATCTACACGTTCCTTTCGACTCACCGACGATATCGAAGTCGCCCCCAACTCCAAACTTCCCCGCGATGTCCGCGTAGCGCAAACGCCGGCATGGCGTTCACCATTCACGGATAGTGGGGCGGAGGAGGACGAGCCGGTCAAAGAACGCGACGCCAGCTATCGCCATGAGCCCGGACTCACATCTTGCGCTAATGACTGGAGGTCATATCGAGCTTCTCGGGCTCGAATACCGTGCGATGCCGGATGTCGTAACGCCCGGGGTACCTGACTCGCAGATGACCATCCGCGACCATGCTGGCCAGCGGCGACTCCTTGGTCAGCAGCGGCATGTGAACAAGGGTATGGGTCCGGGCAGACTCGTATGTTCCCATGATGATCGCGTGCGACTTGATACACACGTGCGCGTCCTGACGGCTTCCTGTTTCGCCCCTGATCCAGGCGATCATTTCCGCCATCTGCTCGACGTCGGCGTTAACCTCCGGCAGATCGCCGGGGGCGAGCTCGAGGCTCTTGCCGGCAGCGGAGACTACGGTCAGCGAATAGGCGGCGAGTCCCAACTCCCGGCACGGCTCGATGAACATCATGCCGTCCTCGCCCGCAATCACGAAGGCGCCGTCTGCCACGGGACCGGCGTGTCCGATATCGCAGTCGAACGCGATGCGGGTTCCTTCGCCAACCGACGCGATACCCATGCACAGGTCCTCGCAGACCGTGCCGCGCTCGTAGCGGTCGGTTTCGCGCTGCAATTGACCCAACACCCAGCGCGGTTCCGGGTCGCCGAGCACGTACAGCGCCCGGTCGATGAGGTGCGACCCCTGGTTGAGCAGCCCGCCTTCGGCGACCGACGTACTAACGGTGAGCGGCCGCCCGACGGCTCCGTCCGCCACGAGGTCGCGCGCACGCACCAATGCGGGATAGTGTCGTCCCTGAAAGCCGATGGCGAGCTTGACCTCCGACCTGTCGCAGACCGCAAGCATGGCCTCGGCCTCGCCCATGTTGGTCGCAAACGGCTTCTCGCAGAGGATGCCCGCCGGCTTGCGCGCGGCCGCGGCTAGAACCATTTCGGCGTGGAGCCGAGTCGCGGCGGCGATAACTACGAGATCGAGGTCTTCACGGTCGAGCATCTCGTCAAAGTGCGTGTAACGGTTCTCCACTTCCAACGGCTCGGCGGCGGCAAGCCGGATGGAGTCCTGATCGCACAATGCCCGGACCTCGGCTCCGTCGCAGGTTTGTATCGCCTTCGCGAGCCGCTCACCCCTACGCAGCCCGACCACTCCGACGCTAATTGATTGCATCTGCGCCGTTCTCCCTTCAGACCGGGAGCTGTTCGCGGTACCTGATGTCATAACGACCGGGGTATCTAACTTCGAGGTCACCTCCTCTGATGGCATCCAATAGGGGTGAGGACTGCGTTTTCAGCGGCAGTCGCACCAGCGAGTGGGTGCGGGCCGATTCGTAGATCCCCATGAGTATTTCCTGAGTTTGAATCGCGATGTTGGCGTCGCCGCGGTGCGTCTCGATTTCTCCGCGCGCCCATCGGGCGAGGTCGGCAATCTGGTGCGCGATGAACTCAGGCCCTCTATCCGGACCCGGCGGGAAAACCTCAAACTCGGCCGCCTGCTTCCGCAGGAGCTTGAGGCCGAACGGCACCCGCGAGAAGTCGCACGGCCAGAGCATGAGGCCCTCGCTTCCAACGACAATCTGTGCCGACTCGTCGTCGTCGACCGACGGCCGCACATCGCTGTCGACGGCTATACGCACGCCGTTATCCAAACCGATCATCGCTCCGGCAAGGTCTTCCGCCGGCCAACCGCGCTCGTACCTGTCCGTCTCGCGCTGCACGTTCGCCAGTACCCATTCCACCTTTGGATCGCCGAGCACGTAGAGCGTGTAGTTGATCTGATGGGTGCCGCGATTCATCAGCCCGCCCGGATCGACGCTGACGTAAGCGAATCGAGGCTCGCCGATTGCCCCCTCGGCTATCAACGACCGCGCCTTGACGTGGAGGTCCATCCAGCGCCATTCGTGCCCGATTGCCAGCCGTACGCCGTTTTGGTTGCAGGCGTCCAGCATCGCGCGCGCCTCCCCCATGCTGGACGCCATCGGCTTTTCGCAGAGAATCGCCTGTGGGTGATATTCCGCGGCCCGGATCGTCATCTCAGCGTGGAGCGGCTGCGCGGTGGCGATGGTGAGCAGGTCGAGCCGTTCGGAGCGCAGCATGACGTCGAAGTCCGTGTAGAGCCTCTGGACGCCGAAATCGCGCCCCACCTGTTGGAGTGTCGCCGAGTCCTTGTCGCACAAGGCCACGAGCCTGGTGTCGTTGCAGGCGCTATATCCCGCGGCATGTAGCGCACCGATGCGGCATCCGACAACCGCGCTTCGAAGTCGCGTGTCAGCCATTTCGACCCGTCCCAACCATCCGGCGAATGCCTGATCGTATCTTATTCGGAAACGGTCGGCGGCCTGCTCGATGGGGAAGAGGCACAGCTATGTCGACAAAACAGGAGGACCGGCGAACCCAGATTAGCCCGTACTAGAGGGCCTTGACCAAAAAGAGACTGGGTGAGCCGGGTGGGAAT
>JAPOVO010000159.1:11857-12575 GCA_026708165.1 Chloroflexota bacterium
CCGACTGAGCTACCGGCCCAATCAAGGATCGTATCATTCGCCGGTCGCGTCTGTATCGAGCCTGTTCCAGCGGCTCGAACGGTCAGGGTCGCCTAGCGCAGCGGATCGATCACCGTGAGGAACGGAAATCGGTGGAACGCTGTGTCGCGCGTGCAGATGCGGCTGACGCCGTGCTCCCTCATCAACACCGCGGTGTGGAGATCGAAAATCAGGTTGCCGCTCACGTCCGGCAGCTCGGCGAGAGTTTGGGCCAGTACAGCCTGGTGCCGCTCGGTGGCGGGAGGAGGAAAAAAGCCGGGGGAGGCCGGACGGAGCCCGATAAAGCTCCAGGCTTGGCGTGAACCAAGAGGCGACCGCAGCACGCGATGGTGAGTGGTAACCCGCAGAAACTCATAGCAGATATTCCACGTGAGGAAGCTGGGAGAAGCGTCCCGGCGCGCCTCCTCGAGGCGCTGACGACAAGGGTGATGAAACTCGGAGGCTTCGTCGGCGGCGTAGATCAACACGTTGGTGTCGAAAACGAGCATCTACTCCTGTTCCATCGCCCTGTATAGCTCCTCGCGGTTGGACACGTCCGCGAGCAGCCCGCCGCTGTTCCAGGTCGGCAGAGGCGGCAACTCATCCCGCCTGTCATCCGGCGACGAGGGCTCGTCGAGAATGCGCCGCAGGGCCGCCTCGACCAGGGCCGACATCGTGGTCCCTCGCCGGACGGCCTCCT
>JAPOVO010000192.1 GCA_026708165.1 Chloroflexota bacterium
TCCCAACCGGCCGATGGGGTCCTTCTTGTTCCTTGGGCCGACCGGCGTGGGCAAGACTGAGCTCGCCCGCCAGCTTGCCGCGTTTATGTTCGACGACGAAAACGCCATCGTTCGCGTGGACATGTCCGAGTACGGGGAGCGGCACACGGTCAGCCGAATGGTGGGAGCGCCGCCGGGTTACCTGGGCTACGACGAGGGCGGACGCCCTTCGGAGAAGGACCGCAGCGGTCCCCACCAGGTCGTGCTGTTCGACGAAATCGAGAAGGCCCATCCGGAGGTCTTGAACGTCCTCCTGCAGATTCTGGACGAAGGTCGGTTGACCGACGGCCAGGGGCACACCGTCGACTTTCGTAACACGATCGTCATCATGACTTCGAACGTTGGGGCTAAGGCCATAAGCAAGCAGGACAATGTCGGATTCCGCCCGCGTCCGGCTGACGCCAGTGCTGAAGAGGCCGACGAACGCGAGTACCGGGACATGAAGGCGCGCTTGATGGAGCAGCTTCGGCGGAGCTTCAGGCCTGAATTCCTGAACCGGATCGACGAGACCATCATCTTCCGGTCCCTGACTAAGGACGAGGTGAAGCAGATAGTGGATATCCTGATAGGCGATCTGCGCGAGCGGCTCGTCGAGCGCAAGGTTGGACTGCGCGTTACCGACGCCGCCAAGGATCGCCTGCTGTCGCTCGGCTGGGACCCCAACTACGGTGCCCGCCCGCTGCGACGTACCATCCAGAGGGAAGTCGAAAACCGCGTGGCCAAGCTCATCCTCGAAAATCGCTGCCCCGAAGGGTGCGAGGTTGAAGTGGACGCCCAGGACGGCGAGGTGGTTGTCGAGCCTCGTGACGGAATTGAGATGGACACGGAAAAAGTCGCGGTCGAAGCCGGTATCTAGCGGTCCGCCGGACTAGTGAATGAGTGGCCGGACCGCCCGCGGCTTCCGGGCGTTTCGCGCCATGCGCGGTTTGCCCATAACATGGGCCGGAGTATCAACTCTCTGAAGCCAGTGGGGCTGATTGGAGGCCGTCAGTGCCAGTTTTAGCCATTAACGGCGGGACTCCCGTCCGTGAGCGATCATTTCATCCCTGGCCTGTCCCGGATCAGTCCGATGCCGACGCCGTCGCGGCCGCCGTTCTCAGCGGTGAGTGGAGTCACGTCACCGGCCCAAACCTGCGTGCGTTCGAGCGGGAGTTTGCTGATCTCCAGGGAGCCAGATTCGGTATAACGTGCAACGGCGGAACCACCGCGCTCGAAATCGCCCTGCGGGCCGCGGGGGCGTGCGTCGGGGGTGAAGTTATCGTTCCCACCTACACGTTCGTCGCGACGGCCGTCGCGGTGCTGCGTGCGGGCCTGACGCCCGTTTTCTGCGATGTTGAGGAAGACACCTTCAACATCGATGTAACCTCGGCTGAAGCCTGCGTAACGGACCGCACCCGGGCGATAATGCCCGTCCATTACGGTGGCCGTGCTGTCGACATGGATGCTGTCTACCGTCTGGCGGCCAAACACGAACTCAAGATCGTCGAAGATGCGTGCCACGGATGGGGCGCGAGTTGGCGAAACCGCGGACTAGGCTCGCTGGGGGATGCGGCCGGATTCAGCTTCCAGGCGAGCAAGAACCTCACGAGCGGCGAGGGGGGATTCGTGACGGCCAACGACGAAGAGATCGCCGATATCGCCAGCCGGATTCGTCGTGGCGGAGACGGCGAGAAGGCCGGACGATCGGTGGTTTTCCCTGGGAATTTCAGAATGTGCGAAATCCAGGCTGCGCTATTGCGCAGCCAGATGCGACGCCTGCCGGAACAGAACCGGGTACGCACGGAGAATGCGGAATACCTGACCGACCGCCTCTCGGAAATAGATGGTATCCGAGTCCTGAAGCGTGACCCCGATGTCACCAAGTCCTCGATCCACGTATATCTGGCCCGCTTCGTTTCCGACGAATTTGAAGGACTTTCACGTGATTCCTTCATCGAGGCCGTCAACGCGGAAGGTATCCCCATTCGTGCCGGGTATAAAGCGCCGCTCCAGGAGTACGAGCTTTTCTCGCGCGGAATCGAATCTCTTCAGGCCGAAAACGGATACTCGATGTGGACGCCGGGCACAAGCGTCGACTATTCCAAGATGGAGACTCCTGTCGCCCGACGCCTTTGCCTCGAAGAAGTCATCACCCTTTCGCAGCCCGTCTTTCTGGGACCCCGCTCGGATATGGACTCCATCGTCGAGGCTATTGCGAAAGTCCGCGAGAATGTGGGGGAGTTGATAGGCGCGCGCGCTGCTTCCTAGAGTGCCAGGCGCGTCTGCGTGGTCTGGACGGGACTGATTTAAGACCTGTCCAACTTCTTCGTATGGCTATTGTTGGGGCGAATCCAATGCCTGCCAACGTTGAAATGGACTAGACAGGCTCTCATACGTTGTCGGACGGCCTGAAGCTCAGGAAGGCTCATCGAGACGACAGCGAGTTCACGTTCCAGGTAAAGCGTGCCGCGTTCAAGGACTACGTGGACCAGGTATGGGGCTGGGACGAGGACAGCCAACGAGTGCTTCACGACCGGCGATTTGCGGAGCAGGACTACCGAGTCATCAATCTGGACGGCAGAGACGTCGGGATGATCTCGGTTGCAGTCAAGCCTGACAGTCTTTTTGTCAATCAGTTGCATGTCTTGCCTGACTACCAGGGGCAAGGGATTGGCCGGACGTGCATGTTGATGGTCATCGACAAAGGGAGTAAGTTGGACTTGCCCGTGAGGCTTCAGGTGCTGAAAGTGAATCCCCGGGCGGTGGCGTTTTACGAAAGGCTCGGTTTCACGATCACGGGCGATACGGACACTCACCTACAGATGCAGAAAATGCGGCTTGATCAAGACTCACCCGAAGGATTGTCCGAACTTGAATAATGCGCTTTGGACGTACCCGTGGGACTTGGTTGACGAGGGTATCGAGCGGGTCCTCGGCAATGTTCGCGACGTCGCCAAGTGCAACGCGGTAAGCGTCGCTTCCGCATACCACAATTTCAAGCAGCTTCGCCCACACGCTGCCGCCGGACAAAAGATCTACATCGGCGAGGGCGGAGTGGTCTATTTCCGTCACGATCCTTCCCGCTACGGTCGAATAACCCCTGTGGCCTCCTCGATATTGGATGAGACCGACGTATTTCGCGAGCTTTGCGACGGGCGGGACAGCCCTCGGCTCGATTTCAACGCGTGGACGGTAATAATGCACAACACCCGCCTTGCATCGACCTATCCGGACGCGGCCACCCGAACCGCCCACGGCGACCCCAGCCCGCACTTGCTTTGTCCTGCCCATCAGGACGCCCGCGAGTTCGCGGTCGCCCTCTGCGCCGACCTGGCCCACAGCTACGACCTCAGAATCATCGAGCTTGAGGCGATAGGGTTTCTGGGATTCGAGCACGGTTATCACCACGACAAGATCGGCGCGCCCCTCGGTGAATGGGGCGGCTATCTGCTGGGGATTTGCCTTTGCGATAGCTGCATCGAGCGGGCGAAGGCCGAGGGCGTCGACGCCGACAGGGTCAAGTCGCTGGTGCGGGCCGAGCTCGATGGGATCTACCACGGCGACGCCGACGTTCCGCCTGGTCTCTCGAAAACGGCCGGTCTGGCCGCGTGGGACCGGGACGAGCCTGACTTCGCGCGATACATGAAGGCCGGTGAAAACACGGTCGCTTCCCTCGTCGATGACGTTGCGGATGCTTGCGCTGGATCGGGAACGAAAATCGTCATTCAAGGAGAAGCGTGGGAGCAGTTCCTGAGTCTGGAGACCATGGCGTCCATCGTGTCGAACATTGACGGACTTATGGTCAGTGGCTACGACCTGACCGCCGATGAGGCGGAGCAGCTTATGAATCGAAGCCGGGAATACGTCGGCGACAAGGAGCTGATCGTTGGCATTCAGGCTCATTATCCTGAAATCCCGAGCTCGGACGAGTGGCACGCCAAGGTGCGCGCTTGTATCGAAAACGGGGCTACCGGACTGAATTTCTACAACTACGGCATCAGCACGATGAGTCAGCTAAGGGGCGTGGGCGCCGTTCTCAGCGACTGAAGGCGTAGTCGCCCCGCCATGATTAGTAGAAGGCGGTCCTCACCCAAGAGTGATTAAGGTTCATTTTTTTGGAGTTCTGACATCCTCGGTGTCAGAATCTCGTAGGGATACGAGACGAGACTCCTAGGAGGAAAAGCGTGGCAGACATAGTCAGGCGCGCGGAAGCGCGATGGAACGGCAACCTGATCGAGGGCGGCGGCTCGTTCACAGTTGGTAGCGGTGCCCTTGGCGAGCAGGCCATTAGCTGGGGCGCTCGGACCGAAGCGCCGGGTGGTAACACCAGCCCGGAGGAGTTGATCGCGGCCTCGCACGCAAGTTGTTACGCGATGGCCTTTTCGCACACGCTGGCGGAAGCCGGAAGCCCGGCCGACTCGCTTACGGTCTCTGCCGAAGTGTCCTTCGTTCCCATCCCGGAAGGCGGCTTCCGCGTGGGTTCCAGCAACCTCACCGTCAGCGGAAAAGTGCCGGGGATCGACCAGGCGCAGTTCGAGGACCTCGCCGCGCAAGGCGAGGCGGGCTGTCCGATTTCCAACGCGCTGCGCGGCAACGTCGAAATTTCGCTGAGCGCTACCCTGGAGTAGCTATCGGCTTACGGGTCAGGCTTGTGGCCTGACTGACCGTATCGATCAAGCGGTCGTCGACAATATGCCGACGACCGCTTTTTCATCTCTATCTGGCTTGCCTTCAGAGTCCGATTTGCTTTGTACCTGGCAAGAGTTGTGGCCTTCTGATCGAAGAAGCCTGAATTGACCGTGGCGACGGATCTGGAAGTAGGGAATCGCCGGCGTTGTGGATAATCTATTTACGGTTTGGAGAGGCGGCTGTGGAGCGTGGAATCGTTTTCGGTGCAGAGCTACTTGAGGAGAGCAAGGCTTCGTGGCTGATTTCATAAGAGGCGGAGTGGTTTCGGTATGACCTCCAACGGAAGCGGCTCGGAGTCTGGCCCCTTGTTGGACAAGAGCGGCGTCGAAGCTGTCTTGCCCCACCGCGATCCCTTTCTGTTGATCGACGAGGTCCGTGAATTAGAGCCTGGCAAGCGTGCTGTGGCCGTCAAATACGTGCGCGAAGACGAGCCCTTCTTTCGCGGGCACTTTCCCGGCCGGCCGGTAATGCCCGGCGTGCTTATACCCGAATCCCTGGCTCAGACCGGCGCTTGTGCACTACTCAGTCTCGAAGACTACCGAGGCCGGGTGCCGCTGTTTGCCGGAATCGACCGTATGCGATTTCGAAAACCCGTTGTTCCGGGGGACGTACTGGTGCTCGAAGTTACGGTTGATCGCTTGCGACGGCGTATTGGGAAAGGGATGGCGGTTGCGAGGGTAGGAAACGAAGTGGCGGCCGAAGGGACCTTGACCTTCGCAGTCGCCGATGCCGACGAGGTATCGAAACTCTGAAAGAGTCACTGGCTCAACGCGCGAGAGATGCAGGCACGACCGCGGCATGTCGCGTCTTGCGGGTCTTCTTCCGACATGCCGAGCGGGTGCCCTTCGATACGCCGCGCGCGCCTTCTTCCGTGCTAATCGTCAAACCTTGCAGCATCGGAGACGTTCTCCTCGCGACGCCGCTGTTCAGGGCATTGCGTGAAGGACTGCCCGGCGCGAAGCTCTCGCTGGCCGTCGGGACCTGGTCCAAGGTGGCCGTGGACAATAACCCCGACGTGGACGAGATCATCGACTGCGCCGATATCGGGCTGCCGAGAAAATATGAGCTCGGCTCGTATCTGGCGTTTGCGGGCAGGCTTCGGGCTCGCGGGTTTGACGCCGCCTTCGTGGCTGATCGGTCGCCCATGATGAGTCTGCTGCCTTTCTTGGCGGGAATTCCGATTCGCATTGGACTTGACAGTCGTGGCAGGGGGTTCTCGCTAACCACTAAGGTGGCGGTCAGGGAAGACTCTCACGAAAGCGATCTCTATCTGGATCTTGCCCGTGCCGCCGGACTCGGTGTAAACCAAACGACACCTGGGTTCTTTCCGGCTTCGGACGATCTTTCGGCGGCTGAACGGATCTTCCAGGAATGGGGACTCGAGCGCGGCTCGGTCCTGGTCGCGGCTCCCGGCGGCGGTTCGAATCCCGGTGGGAGGCATCTCGGGAAAAGGTGGGCCCCCGCCTGTTTTGCTGAGGTGGCGGACCGGCTTGCCAAGCGTACGGGACTGCGAACGGTGATAGTCGGTCGGGAAAGCGACGCCGAACCCGCGCGGGCGATGTCGAGCTTGATGCGCGAAGAGGTGATCAACCTGGTTGGGCAGACGTCGTTCGGGCAGCTGGGCGCAATCCTGCGGCTCGCGTCGGCGTATGTGGGCAACGACTCCGCCCCCTCTCACCTGGCCGCGGCGATGGGCATCCCGACCGCCACAATATTCGTCGAGTCTGACGTCAAACGGTTCGGCCCGGTCGGCCCAAAGTCGCTGGCCATGCAGGCGGGAGATGCCCGGGAGACGGTTGATGCCGTCGTCGACGGCCTGATGCGACTTATGGCCGTGAAAGGGCGCTCAGCCACGCGGCGGCGTCCGGACGCCGGATCCTAGCCGCCGTTCCACGGGAGTGGCGGTTCCCCGTTGCTATAATCGCCTAGGCCCCGGAGGGGTGGCCGAGCGGTTTAAGGCGGTGGTCTTGAAAACCACTAATCGAAAGATTCGTGGGTTCGAATCCCACCCCCTCCGCCCGGTACCGAGGCCGATTGGAGGAGTCGCATAGTTGGTCTAGTGCGGCCGCCTGCTAAGCGGTTACTGGTGTTTAAAGCCGGTCGAGGGTTCGAATCCCTCCTCCTCCGCCAGTAAACAAAGTTCCACGTCAATGCTTGCGATATGCCTCTGGCGTGCCCTGAACGCTCTCTGCCCCACTCAGTCCGCTATGCGGGCCCTTTCGTGGACGACTCACGGCAATGGCTGAGTTGCCCCCGAACCGCGCCGTCAAGCGACTTTCTTTGAAAATTACCCTGTCAAAATTGAAAAACGGGGTATCTGGACGGTAAGTCCTCGGAGCGGTCCGACGCGCTGGTCCGCGCCCGCATCCCGGGTACCGACCCGTGAGACGCCTGTGGGCTAGGCCCCTATGAGGCGCAGGCCCGGAATGCGTCGTCGCAGATTTGCAGCGTGCGGTCCACGTCCTCGTCGGTGTGCGCTATCGAGATGTAAATCTTCTCGTTCGGGATCATCAGCAGACCGCGCTTGATGCACTCGATGGCCCAACGGCGGCCCAATACGGTGTCGTGCGCCTGCAAGTCCATCCAGGTCTTGACGTTGTCGCTTTCGATGAACCGGATTCCGAAGACGGCGTCCTCCCCCAGCGCCTGCGCGGGGAATCCGTGGCGGCGTCCTGCCTCGGCGATGCCGGCGCGAAGGCGTGATCCGACACTGTGCAGGCGTTGATAAGACTCCGGCTGTTCGAGAATGTCCAGCGCGGCGAGACCGGCGCTCGCGGCCACCGGGTTCCCGTTGAACGTGCCGCTCGCCCATGCGATGTCGGTGATCGAGCTGACCCCTTGCGCGTTGAAAACCTGCATGATGTCCGCGCGCCCGACTACCGCCGCCAGCGGGAAACCGCCCGCCATCGCCTTGCCGTAGGTCGCAATGTCGGGAACCACGCCGTAGCGCTCCTGGGCACCTCCCCAGGCAATTCTGAATCCGGTCACGACCTCGTCGAACACCAGCACTATGCCGTGCCGGGCGGTTACTTCACGTATGGCTTCCAGAAAGCCCGGCTCGGGCACCAGCACGCGTTCGAGCGGCTCGACGATGACGGCGGCGAGGTCCGAGGCGTTGTCTTCGATGATCTTGACCGCCCGCTCAGTCTCGTTGAACGGGGCGACCAGTACCTCCTTGCCGACCGATGCCGGTATCCCTCTCGAATCGGGCAGTGATCGCGGGTAATCGCTCGGCACGCTTGGCACGGTTCCCCACAGCGAGTAGTCGTGCATGCCGTGCCAGCCGCCCTCGAATTTGAGGATCTTTCCACGGCCCGTGTAGGCTCGCGCGCCGCGCAGCGCCACGTGTGTCGCTTCGGTTCCAGTGGTCTGAAACCGGACCTGCTCCCCGCAAGGGACGTTCTCCACCAGCCGCTTCGCGAGCCGGATCGCGGGTTCGTTCAGGAGAAAGTAGGTGGTCCCCTTGGGAATCTGCGCCGCCGCCGCCCCGATGACCGTGGGGTTGGCGTGGCCGATCAGCATAGGCCCCGAGCCGAGCACGTAGTCGATGTACTCCCTGCCCGTTGTGTCGGTCATGTGACTGCCGCTGGCGGACGCCAGCACGATGTCAACCTCGTCTGGCAGCCTGAAGTGGCCGAGACCTCCACCCGCCAGAAACTGCTTGGCTGTTTCGAGCAGCTCTTGCTGCTTGGCGGTCTGAATGTCGGCCGTAATCGTCTGTGTCATGCGGGCACCTAAAATTCTGAGAGCTTGCCGAAAGCGGCGCGATTCTCGACTACGGCGGCTCTACCTGTGTGATTGCGCGTCGAAATCTTAGCTTGCCGTGATACGGCGCGCAGTATCAGGCGCGAACCGGATCACGGCAACGGCAAGCGACTCGTTGTGCGTCGCCCCAAAAACTGTCGCGGGTTTCCCGTTTGTGAACTTGCCGGCCACGTTGTCAACAAGCGCATCCGATGCAATGAGCCGGGATTTGGTTGGGCCGCGCAAGTCGGGTAGCGTAGGCGCCGAGCAGGGTCTAAGCTCGCTGCGTCTTCACGCAGACGTGACCGGAGAAACGTATTGATGTCCAGCAGAATAGTAGTACCGCCATCGGAGATCGATTTCGAATCGCGGGGACGCCGGGATTATTGGGTCGCGCTGGAGCACGACAGCATCTGGGGCGAGTGGCACCTGCCCCTCACTGTAATCGTCGGACCCGCCGCTAAGAACGGCGAAGGGCTGGTCGCTTTCGGATCGACGCACGGCGACGAGTACGAGGGGCCGGTGGCGATCAAGAACCTGATGCGGGACATCGACACGGCCGACGTTCTCGGGCGCATCATCTTCATTCCCGTTCTCAACGTTGCGGCGTTCCGTAGCGGTGCGCGCGAGAGCGTCGACGACGACGGACTCAATCTCAATCGCGCGTTCGTCGACCGGGCCGGCGAGGAGCCAGGGATTTCGGGCATCACTCACCGCATAGCCAAGTTCGTTAGGGACAACATCTGGCCGCACGTCCACGTCGTGCTCGACATCCATTCCGGTGGGCGAGTCGCGCGGTATCCGCCGGTGATGCTGTTCCATCCCGTGGACGACGCCGAGCAGGGCCGGTTGACCATCGAGACCGCGCGTTTGTTCGGAACGCCGTTTGTGTGCCTGTTCCAGGACCGGACTCCCGGCCTGATGCTCAGCGAAAGCGAGCGGCTCGGCAACGTCACGATCGGGTCGGAGCTCGGCTGGGGACAATTCGTCAGCGTCCAGACCGTCAAGTACGCGCGGCAGGGAATTATCGGCGCGGCGATCATGCACGGCCAGCTTGCGGGTGAGATATCGCCCGCCGATCATCACGCCGCCGGCGATCAGAAATTAGTCGAGGCCGTCGACCGCGAGTGCTACGTTCCGGCGCCGTGGCCCGGTCTCTACGAACCTCTGGTCGAGCTGGGCGCGCCCGTCAAGAAGGGGCAGACGGTTGCGCTTGTACACGACTACCACCGGATTGACGAGGACCCGTGGCCCGTACGGGCGGGGCTCGACGGCTACGTGCTCGGCCAAAGCGTGACCGCCAAGGTCATCCCGGGACAGCACATACTCGTCGTCGCCCGCGACATCAGACGCGGCAGGTATCCCGGCGTCTAGCGACCACAACGCAAGACAACGAACAAACCGCAGCCGTATCTGACTTCCGCTCCGGCGGCGGGAGTGTCCGAATGCGGCATGGTCGGCTCTTTCCACTGATTCGGCCCGCCCCGTTACGATTGACCCGGCTGAATACAAGTAAGCAAGGGAGGGCGTCGTGTCGTGGAAGCGGCTTTCAGAGAACCTTTACGTGTGGTCCGACACGTGCAACGTGTACTGCGTCAAGGACGGCGAACACGGCCTGTTGATCGACGCGGGCTCCGGCGCGGTTGCCGACCACATCGGCGAGATCGGCGTGCGGCAGATCGACTGGGTCCTGCATACGCACCATCACCGCGACCAGTGCTGGGGGACGGGCAAGCTGCGTGAAGCCGGAGCCAGGGTCGCCGTCCCCGAGCACGAGCGATACCTCTTCGAGGATGTGGAACTCTTCTGGAGACACAAGCGGCTCTACAGCAATTACAACGACCGCAACACCTTTTTCTCGGTCGGCAAGGATATGCCGGTTGACGAGTCGCTGCTCGACTACGAGACGTTCACCTGGCGCGGACTCGAGCTTGAGATCCTCCCGGCGAAGGGCCACACGCACGGAAGCAGCATGTTCGTCGGCGAGATCGATGGACAGGAAGTCGCGTTCACCGGCGATCTCATCGGGGCAGGCGGCGTGTTGTATCAGTATCACGCGATGGAGTACGGATACGGCGACCAGGCAGGCGCGCTGTTCACATTGCAGTCCTGCCAGGCTTTGCGCAAGCGCGCGCCGCAACTCGCACTGCCGTCTCATGGTCAGGTCATCACCGATCCGGTGGGCGACTGCCTTCGCCTTGAAGAGCGCCTGATGAAACTCGCCCGTCTTGGCGGAGCGATGCGGATCTTCGGGTCGATTGGCGATCACGGCCTCGACTTTCTTCCCGACCCTCGTTTCATTCAGCTTTCTCGACACCTCCTGTGGAGCGGCCCTCAGGCTTGCTCGAACTTCTACGTAGTGCTGTCCGAGTCCGGCAAGGCGTTCTTCCTCGACTACGGGCATTCGTACTACGCGCACATGAGCACCGGCTCGGACCGTGAAGACAGCGATACGATGCGCTTCGTCGTGCACCACCTCGACGAGCTGCGCGAGTCCTACGGCGTGAACAAGATCGACGTCGTCATGAACAGCCACATACACGACGACCACACCGTAGGCGTCCCCTATCTGGTCCGGCATGAAGGCACCCAGGTCTGGGCGCTCGAGGAAGTGGCTCAGGTGCTGGAAGACCCGGCCGCCTGGTGCAGCACGCCCTGCACTCTAAAAAAGCCCATACCCGTCAGCCGCAAGTTCAAGGACGGCGACCGCTTCCAGTGGGAGGAGTACGAGTTCGAGATATACCACGCGCCGGGGCAGACCGAGTTTCACATGCTCCTGGCCACCGTGGTCGACGGCCAGAAGATCATGTTCACCGGCGACAACGTGTTCAAGTCGGAGGCTCCCGGAGTCACAGGCGGACTGACAGACCAGGTTTACCAGACCACTGTTTTGAGGAATAGCTTCCAGCTTTGGATGCACCGAAAGTGCGCCGACCTCATGGAGAGCATCGCCCCCGACGTGGTCTGCCCGGGCCACCGCGACGTTATGCCCTGGGACGCCCGCAAGACCTTCGAATATCGCGACTTCATCGCCCGCAAGGAGCGCGTGGTGCGCGCGCTGGTAGACGAGCCGGCCGACCACTACGTGGACCTGTGGTGGGCGCGGCTGCTTCCTTATGACGGCTACGCCGCGCCGGGTGAGTCCATCGACTACCGCCTCCTGCTGCGCAACAACCTCGGTCGGGACGCCGTGTTCGAGGCCCGTCTATCGCCGCCGGAGGGATGGCAATCCTCGGGCGAGTTCGCCGAAATTCGGATTGCCGACGAGGCGCGGGGAGAGCTCCTCCTGACGGCAACCGCGCCCGACGAGCCGCGGGTTCGCCAACTGCTGACGGTGGAGATTCGAATCGACGGCGAAACGCAAGGACCGGTCACCGAGGCGCTGGTAACGGTCACCGCCGACAGCTAGTTGCTGCGATGCCGGCTTCGGACCAGTCAGCGCGGCTTCGATGGCGAGTTCGCTTGGTGAGGTCTTCAAGTAGGCGTCTCGGCCCGAATCGGTAATGAGACAGGCTTCGCTTTAGACTGGGCTGGACCGCTCAAAACAGGCCGGGATGGAGGCCACGATGCGCAGGAATTCAGTCAAACGCCGATTGCTCGCCGGCGAGACGGTGATCGGAACGATGGTCCAGGAGGTCGCCAACCCATCGATTGCCCAGATCCTGAACGCCGTGGGGTTCGACTTCTTCATGCTCGACATGGAGCACGGCTCCTTCAGCCTTGAGACTGCGGCGCAGATTCTGCGAGTGGGCCGAATTCTGGACATGTGTCCGCTGGTGCGGGTGCGCAGTCCTGAATACGACCTCATCTCCGGGCCGCTCGACCACGGCGCCATGGGGGTCATGCTGCCGAGGGTTGAAAACCGCGGCGAAGTCGAGACGCTGGTTCAGGCGGTCAAGTACCCGCCGGTCGGCAAACGCGGCTGCTCCTCCGACGCGCCCCATTCCGCATATCGCTTCGGCTCACTGGCGGAGTTTGTCGA
>JAPOVO010000311.1 GCA_026708165.1 Chloroflexota bacterium
CGGCATGCGAGGTAACGAAATGGTCGTGCTTACAGGCGGCCAGGCCCGCCTCGAAGTCCGCGTGCAGCTCGTTCAGATCGGCGATCAGCGTGTCCGCGCGCTCCCGGTAATCGTCTGCGTTATCGGCGTCCACCGCGACCAGCGCATCACGGATACGTTCGACCTGGACACCGGTGAGCTTTGGACTCAGCCACACCTGGGGGTCCAGCTCCTTCCCGTGGGGCTCTCCGTCGGTTTGCTTCCCTTCGTGTTCCTCGCCTTCATGTTCGTCCTCGTGCTCTTCTCCCTCGTGTTCGTCCTCGTGTTCTTCTCCTTCGTGCTCGTCTTCGTGTTCCTCTCCCTCGTGTTCGTCCTCGTGTTCCTCTCCCTCGTGTTCGTCCTCGTGTTCCTCGCCTTCGTGTTCGTCCTCGTGACCATGATCGTGACCGTGTTCGAACCCTTCGATCGCCTGCGTTGCGTCCGCCGCTTCCACCACGATCCCCGCGGCGTCGTCACCCAGCGCCTCGAGCGCCCGCTCCAGCCAGGGTTCGAGCTCCAGTCCATTCATCACGATCACGTCGGCAGCTTCGATGCTGCGCAGGTGGGACGTGGCTGGTTCAAATCCGTGGGCTTCCACGCCAGGCCCAATCAGCACCTCCACCTCAACACGATCACCCCCTATACGCTCGGCAAAGTAGCCCAGCGGGTAGATGCTCGCGACCACTTTCACGGATGATTCGTCACCTTCGCCCGGTTCGCACGCGGCGGCTGGGATCAGAAAAAGTAGGAGTAGCGGTAGCGAAAGTATTTTGATACTTAGTCTCATTAAACGGCTCACAATTGCATCAACTCCAGTTTCAGTGTCTTGGGCTAGTTATCGCCGGGTGACGTACCCGGCAGGCAATCTGCACAGGTTATATAGACTTCGACGCGGTGGCCAAGCATCTTTCCGTCGACCTCGCTGGCCATCTCGCGGAGCAACCGCTCCAGCACTGGCTTGCGGAATTCCTCGATCTTCCCGCATGGGGAACAGATTACGTGGTGGTGATGCCACGCGCCGTCAAGGGAGTATCGAGGCGATCCGTCCGGGAGAGTGATCTTGCACAGGATACCCGTCTCGGACAGCAGCTTTAGCGTCCGGTAAACCGTGGCGCGGCCCACACTCGGAAGGCCGTCGTTTATCGACTCCGCGCTAAAAGTCCCTTCTTTTGTCGAGACTAGCCGAGCTACCTTGCGTCTCGGACCCGTGACGCGATAGCCGAGCTCCTCGAGCACGTTATCGATGCGCGTCTCGTCGGTCAGCATCATCATTTGATATCTAGTCTCAATAAAAAACGATACGCGGTATCATAAACAAACGCTGCGGATAAATCACACCGGTTATGGACGCAGCATTCCGCTCCTGATCGTTCTGCCCTTGATCCCAAGAACTGACGCCCAATTCCCTCGATTGCATCGCCGCGACTGATCAAGGTCCTACTCGGCTTGCGGCGCAAAGAGCGGCCGCCGAACGAGCGATAGACTCTGTCCAACTCCAATCACCTCGAAGGCGTTATCGTGGCGGCGCTTGCATAGAAACGGGAGGATGAGCATGGCGGCCCGGAGAGTGAGGGATCGGAACGCTGGCGGTCGGCTTCACTTGACCCCCGAAGACGAAGCGCGGCTGGCCTGGTGGCGTGAAGCGCGGTTCGGCATGTTCATCCACTGGGGCCTCTATGCGATCCCGGCCGGCAAGTGGAAAGGCGAGGACATCCCCGGCATCGGCGAGTGGATCATGCACGCCGCCCGGATACCGGTGGTCGAATACGAGCCCCTCGCCGCCCGATTCAACCCGACCAGGTTCGACGCCGGCGCATGGGTCGGACTCGCTAAGAAGGCCGGGATGAAGTACCTGGTCATCACTTCCAAGCATCACGACGGGTTCGCAATCTACGATTCGGCGGTCAGCGACTACGACGTCGTCGACGCCACCCCCTTCGGTCGCGACGTCTTGGCGGAACTCGCCGAAGCCTGCCGCAAGGCCGGCATCCGGCTGTGCTTCTACCACTCTCAGGATCAGGACTGGCACGAGCCCAACGCCTCCGGCAACGATTGGGACGACTTCCCGCCCCCCGCGAAGCGCGACTTCGAGGGCTATCTCCGCGAGAAGGTCAAACCGCAGCTCACTGAGTTGCTGACCCAATACGGCCCGATCGGGCTCATCTGGTTCGACACTCCCATGCTGATCACCGAAGCCCAGAGCGAGGATCTGCGCCGTTTCGTGCACGAGTTGCAGCCCGACTGTCTGGTCAGCGGACGCATAGGCCACGGCGTCGGCGACTACGGAAGTCTCGGCGACAATCAGATTCCCCCGGGGCGCGCCGTCGGCGCTTGGGAAACGCCCGCGACGATGAACGACACCTGGGGGTTCAAGACCGAGGACCACAACTGGAAGTCCACTACGACCCTGCTTCACCTGCTGGCCGACTTGGCCGGCAAGGGCATCAACTACCTGCTCAACGTCGGTCCGACGGCCGAGGGCGAAATTCCCCGGCCCAGCGTGGAACGCCTGGAGGCGATAGGGCGGTGGATGGAGGTCAACGGCGAGGCGATCTACGGCACCTCCCCCAGTCCCTACGCCTACGCGTTCGACTGGGGTGGAATAACCCAAAAGGGCAGCACGCTGTATCTGCTGTTGACCCACTGGCCGGACGCGGGGTTAACGCTGCACGGACTGCGCAACAAAGTAAAGAGCGCCTACTTGCTCGCCGCCCCCGACATAACTCTCGAGGTGTCCCAAACCCGCAACGACGACCTCGACCACGACGTTCTGGAGTTGGAGTTGCCTCCAAACGGTCCAGACGAGCACGTCTCCGTGGTGGCTTTGGAGTTGGACGGTCCCGCCAGCGTCGACGCCGCGCCGCTCCAGCAGCCAGACGGCTCCATCGAGTTGCTCGCCGGCATGGCCGACCTGCACGTGCCGAAGCGGGGAAGCCGGATCGAGGTCCATCCCGGTGGCGTCATCGCCAACTGGTACAACAAGGCCAACTGGATGAGCTGGAAGTTCAAGGTAGTCGAGCCGGGCAAGTTCGACGTGAAAGTCGTCACAGGCACGCTGCGCCATTACGGCGTTTGGGAAGGTGGACACAGGATAAGGGTGTCGGTGGGCGGCAGCTCGGTGAGCGGCGCCACTGCGGCCGACGAGCAGACCGGCGGCGCGCGCGCCTCGTACTTCCCCGAGCACGTGACGAATCTCGGGCGGATCACAATTGACAGTGTCGGAATGCACGAGTTGAAGGTCCGGGCCGAGGAGATCAACAAATCGGCTCTGGGTGGCGTCGCCTTGGCTTCGGTCCGGCTGCAGCGAGCCTGACCCGAACAGGCTGAAGTATCGAAGATAAGCTGAAAGACTAGCCGTGCCGTTCGGAGGCGGACCAGGGAGTTGATTTCTTGAGCCGGGAAACCGCGCAGGCCGTCATCGTGACGGCCCGGAACGAAGTGGGAGTCCACGAGCTTCCGTGCCCGGAGCCCGGACCGTACGAGGCCATAGTCCGCGTTCTGGCTTGCGGCATTTGCAGCGGCACCGACACCAGCATCGTCGGAGCGAGCTTTCCGTCGTTGCCTCCCTATCCCTTCGTGCTCGGACATGAGGGCATCGGCGAGGTCGTCAGATGCGGCTCCCGCGCTCGCAATCTAAGGCCCGGCGATCTGGTGCTGCGCCCGTCTCTGTTGCGGCCCGGCGAGTCCATCCACGGAGTGGAGTCCGCCTTCGGCGGCATGGCGACGTGGGGACTGGTCGCCGACGCAAAGGCGATCGAAGAGGACACCACGTCAGGCGAGGAGCCGGTGCTGCCGGTCTTCGCGCCTACTCAGCAGGTCGTCCCCGCCGGCTTCGATCCACATCACTCCGGAATATTCATCACCTTCAAAGAAACTCTCGGCGCGCTGCTCGATCTGGTCGCCGCGCCAAATCCCTCCTTACTGATACTCGGCGCGGGAGTTGTCGGGCTTTGCTTCACGCGCGCGGCCCGGTTGATCGGCTGCTCTCAGGTAGTCACGCTCGCCCGCCGCGCCGGACCGCTCGAAACCGCGATGGAGCTGGGCGCCGATGCGGTAATCGACACGTCTACCGAGGACGCGGCCGCGCGCACGAACGAGTTGACCGGCGGCAAGGGCTTCGATTACGTGGTCGAGGCTGTTGGAAGCAACGAGCTGATCAACTTGGCGCTCGACCTGGTAGCGGTCGGCGGCTCCGTGGGGCTGTACGGCGTGATCGGAGAAGGTGTGATCAGGCTCGACTGGGCGCGAAGCGGGCGCAACTGGTCGATCAAGTACCTCAATACTCGCGAGGCGGAGGTTCACGAAGCCGCCCTCTCATACTGGGAACATGGTCTGGCGGGCGTTGAGAGACTTGTAACGCACCGGATGCCTTTTATCGAGGTTGACCAGGCGCTCGACCTCATCCGCACCCGAAAGGGTTACAAGATCTCTCTCGACTTCTCCGGCTAGCACCGGCGGCGACACCGTCGCCAGCGCTTTCCGTCGCTGGCGTCGGGAAACCTAACCCCAATAGTTATGGTGGTTGGTATTTGAAGCTATCGCCGATAGCTCGTCCTCGCTGAGCGCGGGATTCAACGCCGCCACGTCCTCCCGCAGCTCCTCGATGCTTACCGGGCCGATTACCGTCACGTCCACGTCCTGGCAGAGCAGTGAGAGAGTCAGCGCGGCTATGGGAAGCGAAACGCCTTTCTCCGCGCACTCGCGCTCCATCCTGCTAACTTCGCGCAGCACGGGCTCCGAAGCCGGCAGGTAGCTGTAGACCGCGCCTTCGACGGCGCCGGTTGCCAGGATGTTGCCCGCGAACGGGCTCAGATTCACCACCCCAAGACTGTGCTTTCGGACCGCCGGAAATATCCGCTCCGTCGCCACGCGATTCAAGAGCGTGTAGAGGTGGTAGCTCTGGATGATGTCGAATTCCCCGCTCTCTGCCGCCAGCGCCACCGCCTGCCGCTGGCCCGTCGCCACGCCCACCGCCCCGATAATGCCCTGCGACTGGAGCCTTCTCAGCCGCTCCAGCACGCCGCCTTTACCCAGTATGAAGGGCATGGCCTCGTCCGTGCAGTCGTGCAGCAGCACTATCGGCAGCTTCTCCACCTCGAGCTGGCGGAGATTCAGTTCGACCGTCCGCTCGGCCACGTCCGGGTCGAAGTCAAACTCGATTTCACCCGCGGCGTTTCGCAGACGCCCGACTTTCGTGACTATCACGAGATCGTCTGGCGGATCGGCTTCCCGGAGTAGACGCGCAAGGCGCTCCTGCTCGTAGGAAGGCGCCGTGTCCAGGTGCCGAATCCCGAGGCGGAAAGCTTCCCGCATTACCGAAAGGAAGTTCTCGTCGGACGTCCAGCCAATCCAGTTTGCGGTGCCCAGTCCGATCTTGGTGGATTCGATTCCGCTCCGGCCAAGCGTCACCTTGGGAACCGTCGGCAAGGCTTCGGTCACTACTCGAGTCCTTAAGTGGTGGTCATGACGCCGGAAACCGAATCTCCACGTCACGTTACAACACCGGCTCTGGACGGGTCGGCAAGACTTCCAGTGCGGGTTGTCGACCATCGTCAGACGCCCCGATTATTCCACGGTGCCCCAGCCCGGCGGCAAGACTGTCGGGATACAGGCCCGCCAGCGATCGCGGCGGCGCTCAGTCCCGGTAGTAACCCGCCCCGGCCAGCAGCTCCTCCGCCTCCTGGGCCGCGTCGCTTACGGCGGCGTCCACCGTCTTTCGGAGCCTCACCGCGTCGTCGACCATCCTGTTTATTGCGTCAAGAAGCTCAGCAAGCTCCGGTATGCGCGGCAGCGTGAGGGCGTGGCGGTGGATCTCCTCTATGACTTCGTAATACTGGTACGCGCTCTGGACTTCTGCGTCATTCCAGGTGGAGAGGCGGCACCCGTTGCCTCCCACCATCGTGAGATAATGGTCCATTTCCGCGCTGACTGCGTTCTTGCAGAACGCGTAGGCGGCCTCCTTGTGGCGGCTTCCGCTAGGAATGGTCAGGACCCAGTAAATGTTCAGCGAGGCGCGGCGTCCGGCGGGACCGTCACCTTTCGGAATCGGCGTTACTCGCACCTTGCCCGGTATCTTCGAGATTTCGGGAAGATCGGCGACCGCCGCGAAGCCGGTCCAGTTCCACATCATCGCCGCCGTCCCCCCGGCGAACTCGATTCCCGAAGCCACGCTGTCATGCTCCCAGGGATTCGGCTGCGTGACTCCATGCTCGTGGATCAGATTCACGTACCACTGCAGAGCTTCTTTGCTAGTGGGGCTGTTGAAGCCGACGCGGTTCCGTTCGTCCAGAAACACGCCTCCCCGGCTCCACAGGTGTATCAGGAAGTCGTAAACGCTGTTATGACCGTCGGGATAGGCCGCCACTATGCAACCGTGCAGCCCCTCGTCCGGCCGGTTGAAGAACTTGGCGATGTCAAGGAACTGGCTCCATGTCTCCGGAAC
Organism: Chloroflexota bacterium; assembly: GCA_026708165.1. Classification (GTDB taxonomy): domain Bacteria; phylum Chloroflexota; class UBA11872; order UBA11872; family VXNJ01; genus JAPOVO01. The sequence goes on from JAPOVO010000311.1 coordinate 6,461, forward strand.
CGCAAGCGGGTATCCATACTCTGAATGGAACCGGCTGCGCTCGGACTCGTCCTCGAACAGGTCCGTCCTGTACATAAAGCATTCGGGACCGTCGTGGTAGGGGAGGCCGTAGATACTGCCCTGATCGTCCCGCTGTATTCCTAGCAGGGATTCAGGCCAGGCGTCCGGCCAGCCGTCCGGCGGGTCGGTTTCGATGAGCTCGTTCAGGCGGCTTAGCCCGCCGGTTTGTACGGCTCCGGCGAGCCAGTCCGTCACGCACATGAAAACGTCCACCTCGCCGTTGGTCAGTCCGCCCCTGTCGAACATCAGGCTGTGAAGTGGGGGCAGATCGAGAGACTTCAGGGTCACGTCGTAACCGGAATTACGCTGCCGAAACACTTCGGCCTGCTTTTCGAGGGCGGCGTCGAAGCTGTCGAACGTCCGGTACACCATGTTCAGCGTGGTTGCCATCGCGTCCCTCCTCCGGTCCGCTTACTACACACCGGTCGACTTTGATACGGTCAACTCAGTTTATGAGGACTAGCGGCGGCGCGCCGACGGCATGACGGCCCGTCGGAACACTGGAGGAGGGGCCAGGGCATGACACCGGAAGAGCTGGACATCGGTTGGGCGCCCGATCTGCCTTCAAATCGGGCGATGGGCATCGGAATCGTGGGCGCTGGGGCCATCGTAAACGTCGGGCACCTGCCCGCCTACCGCAAGGCGGGGTTCAACATTGTCGGAATCACCGACAAGAACCCGGAAGCGGCCCGCGAGACCACCTCTAAGTTCGACGTTCCCAGGGTTTACGACGGAATCGACGACCTGCTCGACGACCCCGCGGTCGAGATAGTCGACATCGCCGTGCCGGCCCCCTTTCAACCTGATATCGCCGTAAAAGCGGCAAGATCAGGACGTCACCTGCTCTGCCAGAAACCCCTGGCGGAAGAGCTGCCCGACGCCAAGCGCATCGTTGCCGCGGCGCGCGACGCCGGAGTGCAATTGGCGGTAAACCAGCAGATGCGCTGGGACCCGGGAATACGAGCCTGCAAACGGATGCTGGAACATGGCTGGCTTGGCGAGCCTACCGTGGCGACCATCGACGTCAGCATCATGAGCGACTGGAGTGCCTGGCCCTGGCTCGTCGTGAGTCCCAGGTTGGACCTCATGTTCCACAGCATCCACTACCTCGACTCGATGCGCTTTCTGTTTGGAATGCCCGACCGCTTGTTTTGCTCTGGGGGGCAGTTCCCCGGTCAGCCGGAAAAGGCCGAGACGCGAACGACGACGGTGCTCGAATACGACAATGGTCTGACCTGTCTGGTGCGGGTTAACCACTGGGATTGGACCTGGGACCAGCGCGCCGTCTTCCGATTCGAGGGGACCGAGGGATTGGCCCATGGCACTATCGGCCTCCTTTACAACTACCCTTACGGACAGCCGGACACCTTGCGGTTTACCTCAAAAAAGCTGCGCGAAGGTCACTGGTTCGACGTGGAGATCGACGACATGTGGATTCCGGACGCGTTCGTAGGCCCTATGGCCTCTCTCATGTGCGCCATCGAGTCCGGTGGCCGCCCCGAGACCCCCGGCGACGACAACCTGGATACGCTGCGGATTGTGCACGCCGCCTATATGTCGATGGAGGCGCACCAAACGGTCGTGCCCGCCGAGCTGGCGCGCGGATAGACCGGAGAAGACCATCTAAGCGTTTGACGGAATGCCGAAGCCGGAGGAGCGATCACTTGGTTGCGGGTGAACACACTATGGCGAATATGGGCATTCCCGTTATCCCGCCTCGCGCGGTGCCTGCCGCCGGTCCATCTCGCGATATCTCCGGCATCCCGAAGCCTGAGTCTTGATGGTCCAGTACCTGGCTGCTGTCCGGCGTTTCAACCAGCCAACTGTGCATTTCGTGCTGGTCTGCATGTTGCATTCATTCGCCTTCAACGGCATCTACACCCTCTTGGTAAATCTCTATTTGCTGCGCCTGGGTTACGGCCCGGCAGTTATCGGAGTCTTCAACGGAGTGGCTAACGTGGCGGCGGCGGCATCAGCGCTGCCGGCGGCCCTCCTCGCCGGTCGTTGGCATCTCAAGACGCCCATGGTCTCCGGCCTCTCCTGCTCGGCCCTGCTGATCGCCATCCTCCCTGTCGGAGAACTGCTGGCGGGTCCGGCTCAGATCGGCTGGCTGATCGCCGTAGGCGCGCTGGTGTCGTTAGCCGTATCCGTCTGGTTCGTCTACGGCAACCCCTTCATGATGACCCTGGTTGGCGAGCGCCAGCGCAGTCAGGCGTTCTCGATTCGCTGGGCGCTGCTCGCCCTTGGCGGGTTCGCCGGAAACCTGGTCGGAGGATGGCTTCCACCAATGTACGCCGCCATAACCGGTTCCTCCGTAGGCTCGCCAGATCCGTTTCGGTACGCGTTATGGACCTCCGCCGCACTGGTCGCAATCGTCTCGATTTGGATGACGCGCGTCTCCGCGCAACGCGCTCCCGAGGCTGCTGGGCAAGGCCTGACCGGTATCGGCGGCGCGGGCGCCGCCGGCCTGGTTGCGCTGGTCCTGTTCACCAGCCTGCTCCTGCAAGTAACGTTCACCTCGACGAAAATCTTCTTCAACGTGTACATGGAGACCAACCTCGGCGCGGATACCGTTCTCATAGGCTCTCTCATCGGCGCTGGCTGGCTCATAGCCGCGCCCGCGTCCCTCGTGACGCCCTTTGTTACCGCAAAGCTGGGACACGGCCGCACCGTCGCCTTCGCGGCGATGATCGGCTCCTTCATGCTGCTGCCCGTCGCGCTGATCCCGCGCATCGCCGCCGCCGGAGCCGGTTTCTTAAGCATGAGCTTCACCATCGGGATCTTCTGGCCGGCGTACCAGGTGTTTTCCATGAGCGTGGTCCGCCCGGACCGGCGACCGCTCGTCTACGGATCCATCGTCGGCGCCGGAGGTCTTGCAGGCACGCTTCTCGGCGCCGGTGGCGGATACCTCATCGCGGCGGCTGGATTTCGCGAATTCTTCCTGCTGAGCTCCGCCCTAACCCTCGTGGGCGTGGGAGTGTTCTGGCTGACCATGGTCAAACAAGCCCAGCGCACTGAATAACGCCGATCATGCCGAACGTCTCGATACCCAGCCTTCCGTCGTAGGATACGGTCGGCGATCATAGTGCATTTCACCGGCCAGTTTGGCGCGCCCGGAGGGATTCGAACCCCCGACCCCTGGTTCCGAAGACCAGTGCTCTCTCCGCTGAGCTACGGGCGCAAAGCCCCTCTTTGCAGAATGAAACAGGAAATTCAATCGTAGCACCGGCGCACCGGCCCGGCGCTGATATACTCGTCAACTGACTTTGCCGTTGATGTCATGATTGGAATCTAGGCTTGCCCTCTCAGAAAAAGGCCCAAAAGGCGCGCGCGCGCGCCAAGAAGGTTCGCCGCGAGTCCGCGCGTCGAACCCGTAACCGCACCGCTCGCAACACAGCCAGGACGCTCGTCTCCAAAGCGCGGGCCGCCATCGATGGCGACGACACGGACGCCGCCGTGGCCGCCGTAGGTCAGGCCGTCAAGACGCTCGACGTCGTCGCTGGAAAGGGCATCATTCACCAGCGAAACGCGGCTAGGCGCAAGTCCCGCCTGATGGCCCGGCTGAACGCCGGATTGGCCAAAAAAGAGTCTCCCGAATCCTAACGGGCGCCCCCTATATAAGACCCTAAAAACTACGCCCCTCGCGCCGCTGTCCGCTCGGCGAACCTGCGATAGCAAAACCGTACGGTAAGTGCTTCAAGACCGGCTGCCAAACCCCCGTACGGCAAGCGTCCCGCCTTGTAGTCGAAATCCAGATCGACGAGCGCCGTAAGCATCCTTCGCAGCTCGCTTGACTCGAACCTCGAAGCCTGCCCCGAGAGCTTCCGCGCTTGCCAGGCTGGAACACGCAGCGCCGACGCCAACTCGCCCGGCGGCGTGCGGCCGGCCGCCAGCGCCTTCGTCAGGATAAGCCTCGGTACGGTCCGCCCGAGGATCGCCAGCACGAGCTCCGGCGGCTCTCCGTTGTTGAGCGCCCTGGTCAATACGTCGAGCGCCGCCCCCGTGCGGCGCTCTATAACTGCGTCCAGGTATTCCCAGATTGCCCGCTCTGCCGGAAGAGGATCAGCCTCCATGATGTCGTCCTCCGTTATCCGGCCGGCGAAGTTCTTGAGCGCGGCGATCTTCTTGATCTCCTGTTCTAGCGACCCGTCATCCAATGTCGATCTTTCTATGAGATAGTTCGCGGTCCTGCTGTCGATATGCAAGCCCTCTTCCTCCACAACCTCCCTTATCCACTGAAACGCCGACGTGTCTCGTCCGGTCCGCCTCAGTTCTCGCAGACATTGGACGTCGACGTATTCCGACTTCAGCTTCATCGCACGGTTTTCAAAGGTCCGTCGAACCGATCGCGTCAATCCGTCCATGTAGAACGCGACCACAAAAAGCAACCGGTCAGGCGGCAACTTAGCGGTGGACGTGAGCCACTTCCAGAATTTCGTTGCGTCCTTGCCGCTGGCCGGAGCGTCGAGCAACACCACCGTCCGCTGAGCCGCAAAGAACGGGGGAGTCTGAACGGATGCCCCAATCTCAGCGAGGCCAGTCTCCGAAGCGTCGATCCAGGCCGCATCCAGATCGTCCGCCGACGGACGCCTTGCAAGATTCTCCACGACCTTCGAGATCCGGGGGCCGCGATCTCCCAGCACCAAGTGAATCAAGAGCTATGCACGTTAAGTCAATCAGGGTAGAAACCAAGTGCGCTCATTCTAGCTGCCGAGGCCACGTCGGCTCGGCGCAAAAAATCGAAGAAATGAGTATTGACGACACCCCAAATCATGCGTAGTATCTATAAGAGTTTGTGATAAACTGCACAAACTAGACCCCCGACAAACCAGACACCACGACTTGGTGCCCAGCAACGTTACGAGGGAGTAGCTATGCGTTGCAAAGAATGCGATGTAAACATCGAGAATCAGCGAAACGGTAAGTCCAAGCGGGCGGGGTTGTGCGCCAAGTGCGGCCGCAAAGCTAGACTCTCGGAGTACTTCCGCAAATACTACATCGCCAATCGAGACGCGGTCCTGGCCAAGAATCGCCAGGGGGCGCGCGACAATCGTGAGCGCGTAATAGAGTTACGCCGCCGTCGCGCTGCCCTAAAACCCAAGGTTGTCAGGGAACCTAAGGCGTGTGTCGAATGCGGCACGCAGGTCATCCGGGCGGAACGCTGCCGCAAATGCTACGTCCGCCATCGCTACGCCACCAACCTCGACTACCGCGCTCGCCGGCTGGCGAGCACTCGCCGTTGGATGCAGAAGAAACGCGCCCAGGAGCTCGCCGTTCGCCCGGCCGAGACCGGTGACATGGCGGCCTCATAGGCTTAACAACAGCGGCGGATTACATAGCGCCCGGAGGGCGACACGCGCGAATTGGTTCTTGATAGGCGGCAGTCATTCGGTGAAAATTGATTACGACTTTGTGCAGTTGGTAGCACTAGGGTGAGGTTGTGGTTGTGGAAGAAATAACTTCTGGATTCCCCCAATGTAGAAGCTGTGGCGACGGAGACCTCGTCCCACTCTCGGATTTCGGCAGTCAGGGCGCGGCCGTTCACTTCAAGGCCTGGATCTGTACGAATCCCGACTGTCATTTCAACCTTAAGATTCGTAACGGCGAGGTCTACTCCAACGAGCCTGTCGTAGACGTAAACCACGCTCCAAGGCGTCGTTAGAGCTAGTTCGATCTCGCCGGCCGGCGACGCGATTGTCATCGCCTGCCTAAGGTCTAATACGCATATATGATCGGCGCCAAGCTACGCGAACCTCCCGCATGTCCTTCGCATCCACATCGTG
>JAPOVO010000363.1:0-6765 GCA_026708165.1 Chloroflexota bacterium
CCGCCCTAGCCCGGTTCGCCCCTCGGAAGAAGCCTAAACTCAGGGCTGTTGGGAAGTTTCCTCGCAGACTGAGGCGCCGATGAATCTCAAGACCGGAATCACCGTGGCGTCCGTTTTGGGCGCGTTGGTTCTGATTCCGGTGGTCGTGATCGTGGCTCTGGGCTTCTATGGCGAGTCGATCGGCGGAGGCGGGTCCGCGGGATCGCGGGCGGAGCTGAGCGTCAGTCCGAATCGCGGCGTTCCCGACTCTCACGTTCGGATCGAGGGGCGCAAGTGGCCGCCGAGGGTCGAGGTCGGAGTCAGGCTGGGTCGCGATGGGGCCGCCAGTCTCGAACGGACTACCGAGCTTCCGCTCGCCAGCGTACTCTCGTCCAGAAACGGGACGTTCACCATCGAGCTTGCGCTGCCCGCCTCGTTCGTCTCGCGCAACACCAAGCGGTTGTCCATTCGCGCCGAGGCGGTAGGACGCGACGGGCGTTCGCTGTCGAGCGATCCCGTTGGTTTCACCATCGAGCCTTACCAGAACGCGGTCGAGGTGCAGATCCGCGACGCCGATACCGGGGCGCTGCTGGAAGGGGCGAACGTCCGGCTGAGGGACTCCTTCGGCAGAGAGGTTGAAGTCCGGTCCAGCGACGCGTTCGGGATGGTCCAGTTCGCCGGAATCATGCCCGGCGACGCCGTGATCGAGGCTTCCAAGGTCGACTACCGGCGGGCGCGGATCGACCTTTCCACGCCGAACAGCGGGACCGTCGAGACCGAAGTGTCATTGACCGCCGATCCCGGCAAGCGGCTGCTGCTGCCGTTTAGCGAGACGGTCCCCGACGGCCGGGTGCGGGTCGCCGCGATCGATCGGGCGTCGGGTCTGCGCGCCGACCGCATCTTTGAGGAAGACTTGACCACGCGTAGAGCGTTCCCCTCGGAGATCAGCTTCTTTCACCTGCTTCCAGTCGCAGACGCGGGCAAAACAGCCCCATCCGGGCCGCCCAGCGTCGAGACGATGCGAGACTGGGGGCACCGGCTGGCCGCGCGGCTGCCCGCGATTGTGGCGAGGGCGCGGCTGCTGGGCATGTCGGCAAACGGCGACGTGGTGATCGTGGCCGAAGCGTCCGGCGCCGGGTTTGGCCGGGGCATGGCCCGATGGTTTCTGCTCGACTCCCAGACCGGTCGGGCAAAGACGCGGGGCGAACTTGGGGAGGGCAGGTTTGTTGGAGGGCTATCCCTGGACCGGAACAGCATCTACGTGGTGGATAACATCGAAAACCGCCTGGAGATGGTGCCGGTCGAACGTGGAGAGGCCGCCGCGAGCGTAGATCGGATACCCGCAAGGGTCCTGCGGATTTCTCCCGATCCGGCGAGCTCCGCCGTCTATCTCCTGGAGGCCGGGACGGGGAGAGTGTTTCGCGCCGACCTGGACACTAGCGAGATATCGGGTCCCATCGTGAGCGTGCGCGGCGCGACCTGGCTGTCCACCGACGCGACGGGCAGCCGGCTGTACGTCGTGGGAAGCCGTTCGAAAACGATGACCGTCGTCAACGATCCCGGGGGCTCACCGTGGGTGGCGACCGTGCCGCTGCCGGCCCCGGTCGGCTGGATTTGGGTGGACCGGGAAGGACCTTACACGTATGCGGGCGCGAGGTTCGGAGGCGAGGTGCTGGTGCTCAGCTCGGAATCTCTCCAGATCGTCGAGCGGCTCCAGGCGCCGGACTTGGCCGCGCCAGGCTCCGGAGACAGCTAGTGACCGGCAAGTCGACAGATCTCCTCAGCGACGCCGACTGACCCAACAACTGCACCGTCAAACTCTTCCCGATTCATCTCATCGAAAGGGCAGCCACTTTTTATAGAGATTGAGTAGTACTGGAGCCGTGGTCCACAGTCAGAAGCAGATATCCCTTTAGCGCCTAGTCCAGGAGGAACCCCCGGATAACACGGCTGTAACGTTGGTACAGGAAGCCACCGGCGACCAGTAGAGCGCCCAAGCCGATAAATGCCGCCACGCGGTACTCCCGCTCCAGGCTGAAGGCGTCATAGACAAACAGCTTTGCAACCGGGACGGCCAGCAGCCCCAGCCCGCTCAACCGCGACCAGCGCCAGCGGCGGACGATACCCAGCACGATCAATACAGCGGCGTATAGCGCCCAAAGCCCGCTCAGGGAGAGGCTCTTTAAGTTGCCGGCCGCGCTACTGCTGCTTGCGGCCAGGTCGACGGCCATGACCACCTGTACGCTGAGTATCCAAAGGGACAGGACGTTGGCCGCCGCCAGAAAGGCCCTTATGTAACTCTGGTCTTCGGTAGTCCCGTAGTCCTCCCGCCAGCGCCACCAGGCAGCGGCCGACAGGTAGGCTGCTCCGATGATGAGGAGATACGTTAGGAATCTGAAGTTAGCAATAGGCTGGCCGGAGTCCTCGTAGCGGTCGAGCGAATCCTCGCCCGACAAGTCGAAGCCGAGGTCGGGCAGCAGCCAGCCAAGCGTGATGACGAAGGCGGCGACCCCAAACCAGCGCAACTGGCGGGTCCGCAGGACGAATGACAGCCAGATCAGCACCGCTCCTTCCGCCGCCCAGGCCACGCCGATCCAGGGGCCGCCGTCTAGCTGCACCGGAATGGCGATGGTTAAGAACACAATCGCGATGCCCAAGGCGAACAGGCGAAGGTGTATCTGTTCCCTTCGCCGCATCAAGATTCCGTAGCTCAGCAGTCCGTAGAACACGGCAAGCAGCAGGGTAAATCCACCCATCCAGTCCCGGAATTCTTCAAAGAGCAGCGCGTAGCTGATGCCGAAGTAGGCCGCCGCGTTCAAAACCATCAAGGCGTGATCCAGCGGTCCCGCGGGGCGCCGCCACAGCAAGTGGAACAGAGTGGTCGCCCCAACGAAAATGAGGAAAATGACGGTGATGCCCACTTGCGCCAGCAGCAGGCTCGGGTCCAGTTCCTCCATCCAAAACCCGAAGAGAATCAGCGATCCAACCAGTCCCAGCAAAGTAAACCAGCGCCAGTTCCGGAATGCGGCCAGCGCCAGCACGCCCAGGTCGAGCAGCAGCACATAGACCAACAACACCCACTGCTCGGCCAAGCTACCGGCCAACAAGAGCGGGGCGACGAACCCGCCCAAGATGCCCAGCACGGCAACAGCCCGGGACTCGTAGCGCAAAGCCAGGCCGGACGCGGCCAGGGTCACCAGGAGGGACGCCCCAAGGGTCTCCAAGGCCGACAGCAAGTCGTAAAGGGAGAAAGCGGCAAAGGTGGAGAGATAGAGAATGGCGATACCGCCCCCGGTAACCGCGCGGGCCCAGGCGGCATAGCGGCGGCTCCAAATCTCGCCGCCGCCGAGCAGGGCCAGGCCCGCCACCAGCCCGAGCACGATCCGGCCCGTCTCATCTATCCAATCGTTGTCGAAGGCGAGCTTTAGAAAGAAGCCCACGCCGAATATCAGGGCCAGGATGCCGATGCGGGCCAGCCAGTTCCCTCCCAGCCACCACTCCCAATTCCGGCTCACCGGCAAATTCTTTTGTGAACCGCCGATTGGCTGGGCGCTCGACGGTACGGAAGCGCCAACACTCGACGGGCGGGGAGTGTCTCCCGATGGGTGCGCTCTCGAGGTCACCGTCGACGCGGGGTCCGCTGGTGATCCCGCCGCCGAAGCAACCGCGGCAGAGGGAACCGGCGGAACGTCTTCCAGAGCCTTGATGCGCCGGGACAGCCCGATAACCTCGGCCTGCAGGTCCAGCACCGCCGCCCGGAGGGCGTCGGGTTCCAAGAGATCAACGGCCCGTTCGGGCGGTGGGGGTTGCTCCGCAGTTTCCGGACCCGGGGGCAATTCCTCCCCGTCAGCAGCCGCGGTCCGAGCTTGAGAGGCGCCGCAAAACGGGCAAAAGTTGACGCCGGAGGGTATCTCTCTATCGCAGCTGGAACAGTTCATGGAGCGCTAGTTTCCAGTCACTTAGCCGTCTCCCGGCTTGAAGACCATATCACTAGCGGCGGGCAATCCCCCGCTCGAATGCAGGACCGGGAGATTCCGGGGCTGTCCTCAGACAGCCGTGCCGCACTCGGTGCAGAACCGTGCCTCCGGCTGCAATCGCGTACCGCACTGGGAGCAGAATTGCCTTTCCTCAGGCGCCGGTTCTGACGGTGTCTCAGGCAGGCCTGAGTCGCGGGGAGCTTCGCTGGAGCTTCCCGTTGGGGGAGTCGGAGTGTAGGAATCACCTGGGTCCGGGTAGTGGCCGAATCCACCCGTCCCCTGCTGCTGCAAAGGATCGGGGCCGAATCGGTTGGGTCCCTGGGTGCCGGGCAGTATCAGGAAGATTATCAGCACTATCGCCAGCACAAGGCTGACGATTGCGACGATGACGAAGAGCATGCCGAGAAAAATGGCAATCGCTTCCCAGTCACCTTCATCGATAAACGAGGGGTCCACAGCACCGAATCCAAATAGCGCAGCGAGGGCGATCGCCAGCGCCAAAAATGTCAATGCTGGAACCACGTAAGCAAGCACCCACCACCCTGTCCGGTTGGTGTCATGCAACCGTCGCGCAGTCACGGCCAGCGTTGGCAGGAACAGAACCAGCGAATAAATCCACCCGAAAAAGGGGACGAAGTTCAAGACAATCTGTGAGACGACGGAAAACAGGGTGAACCACCAGTATTCCGACCGCGGCGCCCGTCCGCTGAAGTTGACGTAGTTGCGGAATACCGAAGAAATCGCTTCTGCCGGGCTCATACAGACATATCCCCCAATCCTGCGTCCGCTATTGTCGCGTCGGTTCCTGACGGCCTCGGTCAGCGCCGCGCTCCGCTGACAACTGCATGAAACTATCACGCCGAACAGGTCCAGTCAGCATTTGGCGAAGGGGGTAAGCGATGCCAACAAGCACATTTGCCGGAGAGGATCCGAGACTGTTCCTTGAAGAGCATCTAGGAAACCACCCTAACGTGGCAATCCATAAAGACACGTTCGGCGGTCAGGCCGAGGCCGCCTGCCAGAACGATCACCGGGACGACTTGCGCAGCGTGTTCGCCTGGATGTTCGACTGACGGACATAAAGGGCCGCAGGCGCGTCTCCCGTAATAAACTCAACCGCGACGCTTGGGTAGCAGAAGCAGGCTTGAGCCAGGGTTGATATCAGGCAGCCGGTCAAGACCGTCAAACGACTGCCGGTGTCGCCGTGGAGGATCGCGTCCCGCGAAGGCGCAGCGGCTTCAGGCGCCGGACCCGGATACGCAAAGCTCCGGAGGTAGCTCGCAATCGATAATTCGATAGATTTTCTCAGCGACGCGGACTGGCCGAACGATTCCTTCGACTTCGACCTGCCGTTCGAGGCCGACCGGTCGGCGCTCGTCGTTATAGACATGCAGAAGTACTGCATCTCTTCGGAAAGCGACCTGGCCCGGAGCATGAAACGCCAGAACCCGGCATTGTTCGAGCGATATGCGGACCGCGTTTCCAAGGTGATTGAGAACATCGAGATGCTGCTGGAGGCGTTTCGATCGAGGTCGCGTCCGGTGATCTTCACGCGCCACGGCAGCCTGCTGCCCGACGGCAGCGACCTGATTCCGCGGCGCCGGAGCCGGGAGTCCGTAGCGCGCGGCGCGTCGGGCGGAGAGTCGGGACACATGGCCGTCGCCGGCGATGAGGGGCACGGGATCATTCCCCGCCTTCGATCGATGCCCAACGAGCTGGTCCTCGACAAAAACACGGGCAGCGCATTCAACTCGACGGGCATCGACTTTCACCTGCGCAATCTGGGCGTAACAACTTTGGTCGTGACGGGGATCGCGACCGACATGTGCGTGATGGTCACGTCGCTCGACGCCGCCGACCGCGGCTGGAACGTATTCATCGCATCGGACGCCTGCACGACGGTCGATACCGGCAGCCACGAGGCCGCGCTGCTGAATTTCCGCCGGGTGTTCGGAAAGACGCCACTGACCCGAGAGGTTGTCGAATTGCTCAACGGGGACTAACCGCCGACACTCCTCCGCCCAGAGAAAGACGAGGAACTGCAACTTCACCCGGCGCAACCACCTGCTCCACGCGCCCCGATCAAGACTGCCCTTAGCGCCCGCGGGCGAGTCTTCCCATCCTTTTGCAAAGAGCTCTGGAGTCCGATTGGCGGACTCCAGAGCTCCCCGCTGTTCTCGCGCAGCGGTATGGTTGCGCAAGGGAGCGCACGACCGGATAGGGAAGGGAAATGGGGGAAGTGATCGCCGGTCGCGGCCCCCTGCGCGAGGCTAGTTTGCGGGTGGCACGAGCACCGAATCGATGACGTGGATGATCCCGTTGGACGCCTCGATGTCCGCGATGAGCACCGTTGCTTCACCTATCGAGACCGTCCCGCCGTCGACCGATATCGCAAGACTCGCGCCCTGCACGGTCTCCGCCGAGTCCAGCGTCACCACCTGCTCGGAGCTAACGGCCCCGGCAACTACGTGGTACAGCAAGATGTTCGTCAACGCCGGGATGTCGCCCAGCAGTGCCTCGACCGTGCCCTCCGGCAGGCTCGCGAACGCGTCGTCGGTCGGCGCGAAGACCGTGAACGGTCCTTCGCCTTGCAACGTCTCGACGAGACCCGCCGCTTCAAGCGCGGCCACCAGCGTCGTGAACCTGCCGTCGTTGACTGCCAGCTCCACGATGTCGGCTTGTGCCTCGGGCTGCGGGATCAACACCGTGTCGATCACGTGAATGACGCCGTTGGACGCCTCGATGTCCGCGATGAGCACCGTTGCTTCACCTATCGAGACCGTCCCGCCGTCGACCGATATCGCAAGAC
>JAPOVO010000363.1:6861-12297 GCA_026708165.1 Chloroflexota bacterium
CCGGGATGTCGCCCAGCAGTGCCTCGACCGTGCCCTCCGGCAGGCTCGCGAACGCCTCGTCGGTCGGCGCGAAGACCGTGAACGGTCCCTCGCCTTGCAACGTCTCGACGAGACCTGCAGCTTCAAGCGCGGCCACCAATGTCGTGAACCTGCCGTCATTGACTGCTAGCTCCACGATGTCGGGCTGCGCGACTGGCTCCGGCTCGGTCGTCTCTTCCATCGCGGTTTCCGGCTGTGGGATCAGCACCGTGTCGATCACGTGGATGACCCCGTTGGACGCCTCGATGTCGGCGATAAGCACCGTTGCTTCACCTATCGAGACCGTCCCGCCGTCGACCGAGATAGCAAGGCTTTCGCCCTGTACGGTCTCGGCTGAGTCCAGCGTCACGACCTGCTCGGAGCTGACGGCCCCGGCGACTACGTGGTACAGCAGGATGTCAGTTAACGCCGGGATGTCGCCCAGCAGCGACTCGACCGTGCCCTCGGGCAGCTTCGCGAACGCTTCGTCGGTAGGCGCGAAGACCGTAAACGGCCCTTCGCCTTGCAACGTGCCTACAAGACCCGCCGCTTCCAGAGCGGCCACCAATGTCCCAAATCTGCCGTCGCCGACGGCTATGTCGACTATGTCTGCCTGAGCGACCGGCTCCGGTGCAGACGTGGTTTCAACCGGAGCCTGCGGCACGGGCGTTGGAGTCGGGGAAGCAGTCACTACGGCTTCCTCATTGTCGCAGGCCGCCGCTACCAGAGCGGTTACCAGCGCCAGAGCCGCGATGAAGATTCCCCCGCGCGCCATGCCGCGGCGCAGTACCCCGATTACGTTAATCATTTTGATTTCAAGCTCCTTCTCCTTTGAAGGTGATATGGACAAGACCTCGCGATCGATTCACGGGTCTTGTGTCGCAAGCTATAACTCCGTGATCGCCGTGAGGGCGAGCACACCCGCGATCGCCACGAGGACGTAGACCAATCGCGAGAACGGATTGACCTCCCCAAACTTCTTTCCGCCGGCCACGAAGGCCACCAGGTCGAACTTGAACAGCCCGACGAGCCCCCAGTTCAAGGTGCCAATAGCCGCCAGCACGATTGCCACTATCTGAACGATTTCCATCTCCCAAGAATCTCCCTGTTATGACTTGCTTGATTCGTCCGTTGACTCGCGCCTGCTATCAAGCGTCTCCGGGACAACGGCCTGGCGCTCGGACCGCCGTCCCTCCGCTATTTCTTCGATCCGGGTGGCGTCCTCCTTCCGCGGGCACGTGACTCGACCGCCTGTGAACCAACTGAACCGCCGGACGGTCTGGCTGTTCGCTTGCCGACATGCCGCCACATCCCGTGCGGCGCTTCGAGACGGTCATAGACCGGCTTGCTTGCCGCCCCGTATTGCCGCTCCACTCTCGCTGTAGAGCTGGCTGACAAATTGCTGACCATCGGCTTCCTGTTGGTTATATGTATCGTTGATGTGGTATAAAACTAACAGTCCGATGGTAGTCTGTCAACTATATTCGACGTGAATGTTGACTATCATTCAAAGCAGGTCGCTATTGGCACGAAAGTCTGACTCAACAGGACCGCTAAACCGGTACGTCGATGCTCTTGTGCGGGGCGAGCAAGCTCTAGCCCACACGGTGATCGCGAACGCGCGAAAGCAAGGAATCGGCGCGGACAGGATTTATCTGGAGGTGCTCGCGCCCTCACAGGACAGGATCGGGGAGCTTTGGCACGAGGGCGCGCTCAACGTCGCCCAGGAGCACCTGGCCACCTCCATAACGATGTCCGTAATGGACACGCTCAGAGAGGAAATGCAGCCTCGCAGACTCTTGGGCATGCGTGCCGTGGTGACGCCGGTCGAAGGCGACGAGCACGTACTCGGGGCCCGCATGGTGGCCGACTTTCTCTCCATGGACGGGTGGGAGGTCGATTTCCTGGGAAAGGGGACACCCGCGAAAGACCTTGTCGAGTTTGTTCGACAAAGAGATGTCGATATCGTGGCTCTATCGTGCACGCTGCCCGAATTCTTGCCAAACGCCAGAGAGGCGACCGCGGCTCTGGGGAAGCTGAATCTCGCGCCGAAGGTGCTTCTCGGAGGACTAGCGGTCTACCCGGAAGAGCTTGACGTCCAGTCTCTGGGCGGCGACGCGTTCGGTCGGGATGCGCGGCACGCGGTGGATCAGGCCCGAAGTCTGGTGGGGCTGGAGCGCCCGAGGCTGTCGCTTACAGATCATCTGGCCGCCATGGGACGCAAGATCAACTCGATCCGCACGACGCTCAAGATGACTCAGCAGGACCTTGCCGAAGCGTCGGGTCTGGACCGCACCTATATCAGCATGGTCGAGCGCGGCAGGCAGAACCTGACGATGGGAGCCGTCGTCAAGATCGCCGACGCCCTGAACGTACCCGTCGCCGAGCTTGTCTCAACGGAGGACCGGTAGGACCGACCGTTGGCGGCTAGCTGCGGGACGGCTCCTTCATCGTCGTCCTGAGTTCCCGCGCCAACTCGCCCAGATGGGTGTCGTTCTCTCTTACCTGGCGCAGGTGGACCATCCGCTCCGGACCGGCGGTGCGGACCATCGCCTCGCCGTGAATCCGGTCGATCCAGAACCGGGCCTCCTTGCCGAGCACGCGGCGCAGCTCGGGCAGCTTGTCTTCCGGATAGCGCTCCGAGAAGTTCATGGTGTACATGCGCCTTCGCCCGGAGCCACCGAACGAAGCGTGCTTGATGTTGTGGTCGAACACCAGCACGTCGCCGGGCGTGGTCTCCAGCACGCAGGCGGGGACCTTGTCGGGAGCGATGCCGAATCCGCCATTGCGCAGACTACGCTCCAGCGTATCAGCGAACGGCTCGCCCACCCGATGGCTGCCCGGAATGACGCGCAGGGCGCCCGTGTCCCTTGTGGTCGGGTCGAGGTAGAAGGCCATCTTGATGCTCAGCACTGGCCGCCCGCCGTAGCCGTCGGAGTGCCAGCGGGTATCGCCGGCGTACAGGTTGCCGTCGCCGCTGGTGTAGTTGAAGTCCTCACCGCAGATGCTCGAGACAATGTCGTGTATCCGGGGATCGTCCAGCAGCGCGCTGAGGTACTCGCTCTGGTCGGGAAACGGGACTATGGCCGACCGATTTACGCCGTCGTGCTCGTGGCCGTGATGCCCGCCGCCGTGGGCCGCCCAGATGGCCTCGAACTCGTCGATGATCCTGTCGGCGCAATCGGCCAGCAGCCCCGGAAACGCCAGGAACCCGAACGTCCTGAACTGCTCCATCTGGTCTTCGGACAGCGGTCGTTGGGTCTTCATCACATCCTCCCGCCAGAACTGCCCGATCATCATCCCACTCCACCCGGCGTCGCGTCACGACCGCTCTGCCCTGTGATTCGCTCGATGCCGAAAGTCCCTCGTCGCGGCCTCGGTCGGGGGCTATTCGACTCGATTCGAGGTGCGCGGCGAGCTTTTGGCTAGAATTCGAGACTTGCGAGAGGTCGATAGCCTGCCGAGCGGCGGATGCGGCGCTTGCCCCCCATAGCTCAGAGGATAGAGCAGTGGTTTCCTAAACCATGTGCCCAGGTTCGAGTCCTGGTGGGGGGACCTGGACGTTTCGTATAGCGAACCTTCCGACGGGAAGTTCCAATACTAGGAAGTAACTCCCCGCTAAACGACTACCCCGACGGTGATTGTGCCGAAGTAGCCATCGCCATCTTCCGCAACCGATGCAAGGACGTTGCTCTCCGCGGGATCGCCGCGCAGCAGGGAGTCGTCCGCGTTGCGCGTACTGCGGTTTGGCCGGTCGCTATAGGGCTTCCGGCTGTAGACGCGGTCGGTGAAGTCGTCGGGAAAATAGAACTGGGAGGTCGCGTATGAGTTTTCTTTGTAGCGAACCTTGAAGTGGATATGGACCGTACGTCCGGGGTACCAGCCGGGATAGATGGTGTCGAAAAGGGCTACGCCGTCGGCGTCGGTCATCTGGGCGCCGCGAAGGAACGTCTGGCCGGACGTGTCCTGTCCGCCGGGCTGACCGGGATACCCTGAATAGAGGCCGCCGGCGTCGGTGTGCCATATGTCAACCAGGGCGTCCTTCAAGGGCGTGCAGCCGTCGTCCACCCTCATGACGCGCACAGACATCCGCAGCGGCGACCCGACGCGGTCCTCAATGATGTTCTGCCGTATCCGGTTCGTGTCGAAGTAGAACGGTCCCTCCGTCGCCTGAGGCGTGAGTATGCAGACGGGCGTACTGTCAACCGGCAAGGGCGACGCCAACGAGCGTGCCGCGGCGGAAGACGGCGTGCGGGTGGGGCTTTCCGGGTTTGGCGTCAGCTTCTGGTTCTTGGACTCGCCGGAGCCGCGGGGGCCGCATCCTGTCAACACCGCGATGCCGAGCAGAGCGGCAATCCTCTGCAACGATGCTCTTCTGATCAAGTCCACTCTGCCCACCGTGATCTGCCCCCGAAACCAGCCCAGCCGGGATGCTAGTTTAGAGGTTCATCGAACAACCGCCGCGGTGGTCAGCTCTAACATCGTCGGGACCTAGCGCCGGATGAACTCCGGGCGGTCATCCCGTTGCAGTGGCTCGGCGAAGTCGAGGCAGTCCATCACGTGCAGACGAACTGGAATCCCGGGCCGAGAGCCGCGCCGCCGATCGCGCTACAGAGCAGCGCGGAAGCCGAACGATGCAGATATGCCTGCTTCCTCGGAATACGCGGCGGCGCGGGGTAGGTTTCATTCGCGGCGAGGAATGCTATATGCCGAGTAGTGTCACGCCGGGCATTCACACTCCCAATTCCCCGACTACTTCCAGCGGACGAGGTCGGCGCCCGCGTGGTCTCTGATTCGACCTGGAAGCGGCCCGTTACGGAATCTTCGACATTTACTTGCATGGATCCGACGGTTTCGCCAACTACAGATGGCCTACTACGATCGTTTGGGCGGACCGTATGGGCTCATGTTCGTCGGGGAAAGCAGATCCGGCATCTTCGAATTAGGCGGCTCCCGGTCTTCTTTGCCGCCCGCTCGGCCTGCGCCAGCGTGCCGTAGTAATCCGACACCGCATTGAGGCTTCGCAATCCCGAATCCTGTTCGCCGTGGCATTTGCCCAATACGTGAATCACCGTCTGGCTTGACGCCGGCTTCTCGCGGACCACGTACTTCACGGCTGATCCTAACCGGCGTCCGTTTCACGCGCCCTGCTCCACCAGCTACCGTGCGGAAGATGGGGCGGCGCGGTTCTAAGGTAGGGCAGGACGAGCTCGCACGAGCTGGTTGATGTAGAGGCCAGCAGGGCTGAGCGCCGCCCCGCCCCACGAGGATTTAGGCAATGGACGCGACGGATCACCAATCTACAGCGCACGTCCTCAGCTCCCCTGGACTTGAGAGAATCCTTGATTCAGGCGCTCCCCGTGGGGCCAAGCCCACGGTTTGCCACGACCAACCCAGGCTCCACCCCAACCCTGCCCC
>JAPOVO010000087.1 GCA_026708165.1 Chloroflexota bacterium
ATCCGGTTCATGCGCGCGGTCGAGAGAACGATTCCGCCCTTGAGCGGAATGCAGCCCCCAGCGAGACCGGTCCCGGCTCCGCGCGCGACGACGGGTATGCCTCGCGCGCGGGCGATATTTACGACCTCGACCACTTCTTGCGTCGATGCAGGGAATACGACCGCGTCGGGCCGCCGCCTCGCCACGGAGCCGTCGTATTCGTAGAGCAGCAGGTCTTCCGCCCGGTGGAGTACGTCGTCAGGTCCGACGGCCGCGGCCAGCTCGGCGACGAAGCTCAAGCCGGACTTCGTGTCAACGGCCGTTGCGGTCATGTCTTTTCGGTGCGTTTCCTTGGCTGCGGGCAGCTATTGGGGGTTGCCGCAATTCTACTGTTCGGCGCGCCGGGCAGGGCATGATCAGTTCGACCGGCCGCTCTCCGCCCGCCTGACCGCCGCCGCCAGCTTGGCGATCTCGCCGTCCAGCACTTCAGTCTGCATGTTCATCGCATCGGTGACGCTCGTCTGCTCCAGAAGCTGCTGGCGGGCGCCGTTGTCGACCTGAAGGCCCGCCGACACGTACTCCGCCAGCGCTACCGGCGACTGTGGCAGGTCCAGATTCCGCGTCCACTGGCCGGTCAGCGCCATGATGAGCTTGAGATACTCGGTGAACCTGGCGGTCAGAGGTTCCGCCAGTTCCGCGATGCCGGGGCTTTCGGGATCAGTCCAGTTGAACCCTCGGACCTCGGCGATCATTCGCGGACTGGACTCGATTATCTTCAGGACTTCAAATCGCTCGTGCCCCAGGACGTTGATGTCGATGGTCCCGTTGTCCTTGTATTCGGCCGAGACGATGTGCGCGGTGGCGCCGACGCGGTGTATCTCGACGGGATCCAGACCTTCGGCCCGTCCGGATTTGAGCAAGATCACGCCGAAGGGCGTCTCAGTTTCGAGGCAGTCCCCGACCATTTGCAGATAGCGCGGCTCGAAGATGTGCAGCGGCATGGTCGAACGTGGAAACAGAACGGTCGGCAGAGGAAACAGATCCAGGATCATTGGATTGCCGCTTTCCGAGATTTGCGGTCGTTCGACGCGAGCCAAATCGCGCCGGCCCGCCTACATCATACGCGGCTTACGGCCGTATTCGACGCGTCGCTCGGTCCCTGCCAGCGGTGCGCGAACGCGCCGCGACAGGTCAAGCCGCGAGCGGTATCCGGTCTATTCGACTTGCGGCACGTCGAGCCAGATGCCGCGCTTGGCGGCCTCGATGGCGGCGTCGATGACCTCCTGCGTTCGCAGTCCGTCGGCCAGCGTCGGCGCGATGTCGCGCCCTTCCTTGATGGATCTGACGAAGTTGCGCATCATGCGCTCGCCGAAGAACGCCAGCACGCCCGCGTGGTCGGCTTCTTCGAGCGGCAGATTGGGGTCAACGATCTCGGGATCGTGGCCGGGGCGGTGCCGTTGCGCTTCCATCACTCCATCGGTGACGAAAGCGAACTTGGTGCCGCCGATGGTGAAGTTGCTGCGTCCCAGCGGCTTGTGGCTGTCGATGAGTCCGATTCTGCTGGTCAGCACCGTGCCGTTCGCTCCCGAAGCGAACTTGACGAGTAGGTTGGCCTCGTCGTCGAGCTCCAGCGGGAAGGTCTCGCCCGAGTCGTCGATTCCCTCTTTGACGTGAGTTTCCAGCGAGGCGGCGACCTTAGTAATGGGACCGGCCCAGAATTGCACAAGGTCGATGGCGTGCGAGCCGAGGTCCGCCACCACGCCCGCCGAGGTGCTGCCGGGGTCGGTTTTCCAGTTGCGCTTCGGCGAGCCATGCAGCATTGAGCTGTTGTAGCGCTCGGCGTGGAGGTTGAGGATTTTGCCGATCTCGCCATCGTCGATCATGCGGCGCACCTGCTGAACCAGCGGGTTGGCGCGCAGCGTGAACCCCACCATGCTGCGCAGGTTGTTTGATTTAACACCGGCGTACATCTCCCGGCCCTGCTCGGCGTTATTGGCGATTGGTTTTTCGACGAATACGTGCCGCCCGGCGTTGATCGATTGCATGGTCAGGTCGTAGTGGGTGTGGTCCGGGGTGGCGATCACGACGCCGTCAAGGCCTTCGATGGAGAGCAGTTCGTCCGGGTCGCTCGTAATGAAGTCGATGCCATGACGCGAGGCCGTTGCGCGGGCGCGATCGAGATTGGGACCGCAGATGCCCAGGGCGACGCCGTCGTCAACAAAACCTAGACCCTCCAGGTGGGCTTCGGACATGAAACCGTAGCCAAAGAAACCAAGACCTACTTTTCCATCAGGAGTCATGACGACGCGCTCCATTCACTTCGATTCGATCGTCTGCAATCGAGGACATTCGGGATTCGCGCCATGATAAACGCTCCGACTCTTCGGTTCTGCAGGCTACGGCGCGTATCAGGACGCTTCCGCGCCGTAGAGGTCGACGCCGAAGACCATGTTGTCGATGAGGCGGACCCGGCCCACGTAGGCGGCGCAGCTTATGACCATAGGCTCGGCGGCGCGGTCAAGCTCGTCGAGGGTGAAAGCATGGGCCGCGCTGACGTATTCCGTCCGGCAGCGCGGCTCGGCTGCAAGCGTGGACGCGACGAGCTCGCGCAGCGTCGGCGCGTCACGTTCCCCCGATTCATAGGCGTCGGCTGCGGACTTCAGCGCCCTGTACACAATCGCGGCGGCGAGTGATTGATCGTCGCTCAACAATCGGTTGCGACTGCTGAGCGCCAACCCCTCGCCGTTGCGGACCGTGGGGACAACCGGCATCTCGATGTCGAAATCGAAGTCTCGAATCAGGGCGTCGATCACCCGCGTCTGCTGCCAGTCTTTCTGTCCGAACACGGCGACGTTCGGACGAATGACGTTGAAGAGCTTGGCGACGACCGTCGCCACCCCGCGGAAGTGTCCGGGGCGGTACTCGCCTTCGAGCCGGTGCGAGATGGGGCCGGGCTCGACATAGGTCTCGAAGCCATCCGGGTAGACCTCTTCGACCGGGGGCGCCCAGACCAGGTCGACGCCCTCGCGCTCGAAGATATCCATGTCCCGCTCGAAGGGCCGGGGATAGGTTTGGAAGTCATCGGCGCCCTCGAACTGCGCGGGGTTTACGAACAGGCTGGCGACCAGGAAGTCACTTTCGGCCCGTGCCGCGCGAGTCACGGCGACGTGGCCGTCGTGCAGGGCGCCCATAGTCGCGGCCAGCCCGACGCGGCCCGTCGTGCGATTGAGCGCGGCCCTGACTTCGGCACGTGTCTTAACGATATCCATTGTCATAGAACGATAGCGCGACATCATTAGCAAGTGCTTGTCTGCGCAGCGAAATCGGCCCAATCAACGGGGTTGGCAAGTGCCGCCGATAGACACTTGACTATGGCGTATGTACCGGCGCTATGAGAACGGTTCCGGTCTCGGCGTTCGGAGGCCGAGCGTGTGAACGCCACGCATCTCACACTCTTGATCGAAGAGATAGGATGGGGTTAGGAAGTAGAGGCGCCGTTCATCTCTGTATCAACTCGAGGTCGGGCATTGACATCTCCAATGAGCCGCTCGGATGATTAGCTTATTGCCACGGCCTGGGTTTGGCATGTCGGCTTCGGCACGCGGTCCCGCAACACGCATCGCCTGCCTATGCTTGTGTCTCGCCGCGCTCTGCGCGTTTGCCGTCTCATGCGGGGGCCGCGCCGACTCTTCCCCCGAGGCGAGGATGTTGGAGGAGGGCAGGAGACTTTACGTACAGGAATGTCAGCTGTGCCATGGCGACGCGGGAACGGGTCATGGCGCTCTCCCGAACACACCGATACACGCGCCGAGGGGACACACGTGGCACCATCCCGACGGGCAGCTCAAGGAGCTGATTCTCGGTTCGTTGGACTATCCGGGGAGGACCATGCCCGGATTCGCGGACAAGATGACAGGGAGCGAGGTCGACGCTGTTTTGGAGTACATGAAATCGAACTGGCCGGCTGACCTGCGCGAGGCACAGGAAGAGATCAGCCGGAATTGGCTCGAACAGACTCAAAGCGAGAGTGATCAGTGATAGCACGCGTCATTGCCTCGCGGTTATCGGTCTGGCAGCGCCAGTTCGGTGAAATCCTGAAAGCGGCATACTATCGGGGGTGATCCGCCGTTTCGGATGTCGAGATCAGTTCCGAGGCGGCGGTTCGGCGGGGCGGAGTGTTATTCGAGGAGCAACGCAAAATGCGCGCTCATAGGTTTACGGAAAAGCAGAAGAGCCAGTGGGCCATCGACGGCTACGTGGTCATGGAGGGTCTTCTAAATCCGACCGAGGTAGCCGAGATCACGGGTCACGTCGACAAGCTCTTCGAAGACCATCTGGCGCGCAATCCCGATGACGATGCCAAGGCCGGGATGGACCACCGCGACGCGCTGGAAGTCTGCGAGCCTCTCATCGACATGATCGATCATCCTCGGGTATTCGACATCGTGCTCGATCTGCTGGGGCCGTACATCCAGCTGAGCATGGCCGAGGTTCTGGTGCGTTCCCCAAACCCCGACTTTGCGGGGTTCATCCACACGGACGGCGGCCAGGCGCTGCGCCGGATTCGCGTCACCGAGACGAGCCTGCCGCTCCAGCTGAAGATCCAGTATTTCCTGACCGACGTGGACGGAGAAAACGCCGGGAACTTCACCCTGTTTCCGGGGAGCCACCTCAGGCCATATCCGGAGGACGACGAGGAGGTGAGCGTTCACGTGCCGGGGGCGGTGCAGCTAAAGGTGAAGGCGGGCGACGCGGCTATCTTCCCCCACTCGATCTGGCACGGGGCCGCGCCGAACCGCTCGACGCGGATCAGGAAGTCGCTGATCTTCTGCTACAGCCAGATGTTCTGCAGGCCGTTCGACTTCGTCGCGCCGTCGGCGGAGCTGCTGGATAAATGCACTCCGCGCCAGCGGCGGCTGCTGGGCGATCTCGGCGGGGACTGGAAACCGGGGTCTTACTTCTACGCGCCCGACGACCAGGTGGAGGTCATGGCGCGGGGCTGACCCCGCGAACGCCCGGCGCGCCGACCTATCAGACCCGCTTCAAGCTTCCCGGGATAGAGCGCCGCACCTGGCGCGCGCTTGCTGCCGCGCACTTACACAAGCCTGCGCTCCGCCAGCTAATGCTGTGGGGCCGGACGGGGGCGGTACGCGAACCGCCGCCCCTACCTGTTATCCGACGACAGCGACAATCCAGCCTCTAGCGTGCTCGCGCGGAGGCGCCTCTTATGAGAGGTGGCCGTCGTCCTTGAGCATGGTCACGCTCTTGTCGAAGGCGTCGATGATGAAGTCCACGTCGTCCTCGGAGTGAGCTTCGGAGAGCATTCCGCCGCCGCCCATCATGTGCACACCGTTGACGAGCATCGCGGTCATGTACGATCCGCCGACCGGACGCAGCGAACCCTTGTCCATCGTGTCGGTGAAGGTGGTGTGCCAGAACGAGTGCGATCCGTAGGCCGAGCCGGCTATGCCCTGGCGCGCGAACACCTGGTTGATTCCCGCGCGCAGCTTGTCGCCGAGCTGGTTGACGTGCTCGTGGACCTTGCCGTCGGAGATGTATTCCAGACAGGTAGCGCCAGCGATCGAGGAAACCGGGTTGGCGTTGTAGGTGCCGGGGTGCGATACGCGGCGTCCACCGGCCCATTCGGACCCGATTTGCTCCAGGAAGCGCCGCTGCCCAGCAACCGCGCCGCCGGGCATTCCGCCCGCGATGATCTTGGCCATGGTGGTCATGTCGGGAGTGATGCCGAATTCGGCCTGATATCCGCCCGGCGAGTACCTGAAGCCGGTAATGACCTCATCGAAGATCAGCGGGACGTCGAGATCGGTGCAGACCTGCCGCAGCTCGCGCATGAAGTCGAGGCTGGTCGGCTGGGTACCCCAGCTTGCGCCTGAAGGCTCGAGGATAACCACGGCGATGTCGCCGTCGGCGATGATCGTGTCGCGAACCGCGCCCGCGTCGCCCTGCGGGATCGAGACCACGAGGTCTTGCGTTTGCTGCGGAATCCCGCCGGAAGTCGGGATTTCGTAGGGCTCGTACACGGCCACGGTGGCCAGGTCGTGCCAGCCGTGGAAGTGACCGTCGAACTTGAGGATCTTGTTTTTGCCGGTGAGGTTCCGCGCGAGGCGCATCGCCATCATCGTGGCCTCGGTGCCGGACGAGAAGAAGCGCACCATCTCGGCGGAGGGGACGAGGTTGCATACCCACTCGCCCCAGCGGATCATGTTTTCGTGGCTCGCGCCGAAGTGCGTCCCGCGTCTGATCTGCTCGGCTACCTTGCCCATTACGACCGGATGGTTGTGGCCGAGAAGCAGCGCGCCGTGGCCCACCACGAGGTCTACGTAGCGGTTGCCGTCGAGGTCCCACTTGTAAGCGCCGTCGGAACGCTCCATGTAGACCGGGAAAGGCTTGTGAATGCGCTGGTCGTGCTCGATTCCGTCGGGAAGAACACGCCTGGCGCGCTCGTTCATCTCGAGACTCTTCGGGCGCTTCTCCTCGAAGACGCCCTCGATCGTCAATGCCGGTTTTACTTCTGTAGTCGCCATCTGGTGTACCCCCAACCGCCTCCGCGGGGTAAATCAGGCCCCGCCGCTGCCGGGGCCTGCATCATCCTGTCGCGTGGAAGTTAGCACAGCTATGTAAGGGGATCAAAGCAACGCGCCGGACGGATGCGTGGGGGCTCCGTGTAGAGAAAGTTATGTGAGCGGGCGGCGGGTTACCGGGATCGATTCGCAGGTAGTCGACCTATCGGATTGGGTGTTCGATATGAGAGATGCGGCTAGGCTCAAAGCTGGAGGGACCAGCGAATGCCAGATGTGCCAGACGGTCGCGCGGGTAACGACTCAAGCGCCCGGCGCACGCGGGAGCTGATCGAGCGGCTTTACCGTGAGGGGACCGTCGTTGCGCGGTCGGACGGGGGTGTCCATCAGCTATTCCCCGTGAGCGTCAACGCCGCCGAGGGCGAGGCGTTGCGCGGGTGGGTGGAGCGGGAGCGGGCGGCGCGCACTATCGAGATCGGGCTTGGGTACGGAGTCTCGGCGCTGTTCGTCTGTGAAGCGTTGCTTGCCAACGACCACCCTGACGCCCGCCACGTCGTTCTGGATCCGAACCAGTCCTGGAGGTTCGCCGATTGCGGACTCCAGCTCATCGAAGAGGCTGGTCTGGGCAGGCTGGTCGAGTTCCACGCGGAGGCGTCGGAGATCGCGCTGCCGCGCTTCCTGGTGGAGGAACGGCGATTCGATCTGGCGTTCGTGGACGGCAATCACCGGTTCGATGGGGTGTTTCTCGATCTGATCTACCTCGGCCGCCTCGTTCGCGGGGGAGGGATCATCTTCGTGGACGATTTCCAGCTACCGGCGGTCGCCAAAGCTGTGTCGTTCTGCACGTCCAACCTCGGCTGGGCGGTCGAAGAGGTCTCGCGGGACGACGACTTACATCAGTGGGCGGTACTCAGGACGCCGGACGTTCGTCTCGAACGGGACTACAAGTACTTCGTCGACTTCTGATCAGCGGCTCATTTCTCAGCCACGGCCATTATGTGGTTCGACAGCCCCAGCAGCGACGGCTCGGTTTCCAACGACCGCACGACTTCCAGCAGATGCTCTCGCCTGTGGTCGTCTTCCCAATGGTGGTCGAAATCCGATAGAACCCTCGCCACGCCCTGCACGCCGAAAAGCCCAGTCAGTTTGAGCTCCGCCTCCTCGACCTCCGACGCAAGGTCGTCGGGCCTGTGGAAGTACGCGGTGGTGAAGAAGTTCGGGTCGCGAGCCGGGTTGCGGTGCTGACCATCGCGCCGGTCGCGCGCCGCTATCTCTTCAAAGCGGGGATTCTCGAAGTACCCGTGCCTGAAACCGTCGAACGTAGAGGCGAAGCGGGACACTGCAATCGCAAAGAGGCGGCCCCCGTCCACGAGGACTCGACGCGCCTCCATCAGCGCCTTCAAGCGATCGCTACTCTCGGTGAGGTGGTAAAGCGGACCGAACAGCAGGACCGCGTCAGCGCTCCCGTCGGATTGCTCCAGCCGTCGCGCGTCGCCTGTCTCGCAAGAAGCGATTGGAAAATCCGGCTGGGACGATGAGGCCGTTCGCGCCGCCTCGACGTGGGGAGAGTGGGCGTCGATCAAATGGACTTGATACCCCTCTCGCGCCAGCCATAGCGCGTGCACGCCTTCGCCGCCCCCAACGTCGAAAACCACAGCCGGCGGTGACGGCAGCCACCGGAGGAGCAACTCCCGGACCCGCACGAGCTCAAGCCGTCCCAGCCCCCTGAACAACCGCCCGCCTTCGTCATATTTGCCGTAGTGCTTGGCGATTTCAGGGTCGAGAGAACCGTGCTCGTACATCGCGTCTCCCTCCGCCCACGTTGCTTAATAGACGCCGTCACCCACAGTCGCGAATTGGCAATCCCACTCTCCCCTTGACCCCCGCTCTCCATTCGTCACGTCGGCAATCGCCTCTTCGGAATGACCGTAAGCTACCAGGGACAGGCTAACGCAGATGGGAGCCTGTCGGCGGTGCTTAGTCCGAACCAATTCAACCGGCCGGCGAAGGACTTCGGATTGCACCGTCGCGCGACTCCCAGCCAGGTGACGTTCGAGCAATGGTGGGGATTGTTCGAATGTTTCAACTCGGCCGTTTTCGGTCCCAGACGGCGGGTTGTCAAGGGTTCGGCGCGGGCGTCACGGCGACGCCGTTTCGGGGCGTTCGGGCGGGGTCGGAATGTATTGCATTTCTCAGCTTTAGGAAACATTACCCTGTGAGCCAGGAAATAAAGAGGGGGGTACCTGACGATGGCAAAACGTGGTGTAGGAAGGCACGAGGTCCCGCCGTCGCGGGAATGACGAGCGGGTGGACGAAGGCGGTTGGGGGTGATAGACGATTTGGCGGGGATCCGGGGTAGGGCGAATAGATGGAAAATGTGGGGTGTTGACTTCGACGTGCGGCGGGATGTGTTTGCCCACTGGACGCGCGGCCGCCTCACGGTAGTCATCGCCCGGCGCTCCGGCCAGTCGTCACACATCTGAGTTGTTATGACTAGTCTGACTAGATAGGATTGGTGATATGAGCCTTACCTATTCGACATACGAAGCCAAGGCCCGGTTCTCGGAGATTTTGCGGCAGGTGCGTGAAGGCAAGACGGTGACGGTCTTGTATCGCGGGGAGCCTGTCGCGGAAGTCCGGCCAATTGAGCCGAAACCCGAGACGATCGAGGAGCGGCTCGATGCTCTCGAACGGCGAGGAACGCTCGTTAGATCGAATGCGGCCAGGCAGCCGCTGCAAGCGGTGGCGCGGCGGGCCGGAGCGCTAGAGCGCTTTCTGGCAGAACGCAACGAGTGAGTGTCGCCTACGTCGACACGTCGGCGCTGGCGGCTATCGCCTTCGGCGACGTGCGCGGACCGGACCTGGCCAAGCGTCTGGAGGCGTTCTCACGCCTGATCGCCTCGAATTTGCTCGAAGCGGAGCTGCGGGCGGTGTTTGCGCGGGAGCGATTGGCATTCGAGGCAAGCCTCGTCGCGGGGGTCGACTGGATTCTGCCGGACCGGCCGCTGGCGTCCGAGATGGCGACGGTTCTTGGGGCTGGTTACCTGCGGGGCGCGGACTTGTGGCACGTGGCCTCGGCCCTGTATGCGACGGGCGATCCGGGACTAATTTCGTTCGTCACGCTCGACGGGCGACAGCAGGCCGTGGCCGGGATGCTTGGATTCCAGACCTGACTCCGGTCGGCGGGGCCGGGCCATGCGCGTAGTCCCGAGATTCACGGACTTGCCTCAATATAGCGGTTGCAAACGCCTGTTTGGTCGCACCTAGAGTCCGCAAGGGCGGTTTTCGGTCCGTCCGTAAGCCACCCCGTCCCTGGATTCCGGATCAAGTCCGGAATGACGACTGCGGGGCGTAGATAGCGGGTTGCTCCGTGCGCCCTTCGACCCCCTTCGACAGGCTCAGAACAGTTCCTTGATGTTCGTGCGGTTACGGGCGCGTTGGGAAGAGGCTGTACAATTGTGCAACTATTATGGACGTTGTCATCGACACATCGGCGATCATTGCGGTTATAGCTAACGAACCGGAAAGACGGGCCATCGTGGGACAAACAGTCGGCGCGGCCCTGGCGGCGCCCGCGTCTGTTCACTGGGAGGTTGGAAACGCGTTTTCCGCCATGTTCAAGCGGGGCCGAATCAGCCTTCTCCAGGCCAAGCAGGCGGTGAAGAGCTACGAGCGGATGCGACTTCGGTTCGTCGATGTTGATCTGAGCGATTCATTGGAATTGTCGCAGCGGTTGGATATCTATGCTTACGACGCGTACGTGCTGGCCTGCGCGTTGCGATTGCGGTCGCGGCTCATAACCCTGGACAAGAAACTGGCGGCTTTGGCGCCGCTCGCCGGCGTGCGAGTTCTGGAGGTAAGCCCATGAAGGTCTATACGTATTCGGAAGCTCGGCAGAACCTGGCGTCGTTGCTGGAGACGGCTCAGCAGGACGGCGCGGTCCGAATTCGCCGCAGGGACGGCCGATGTTTCGTGGTGCAGCCGGAGCCTTCCGAGGGGTCTCCGCTCGACGTGGAGGGCGTCGAGCTTGGCGTGACCACGGACGAGATAGTGGCCATGGTTCGCGAGGGACGGGAGCGGTACGGCTGAATCGGGCCGCGTAGGATCCCGCGCGATTCCATCGGGCGGGTTGTCGATCGTCCGACAGCCACCCCGTCCCTGGATTCCGGATCAAGTCCGGAATTACGACTGCAGGGCGCAGATAGCGGGTTGCTCCTGCGCCCTTCGATCCCATTCAACGAGCTCAGGACAGGCAGGCTCAGGGTGCACGGAAGAGGCTCAGGGTGCGCGACATACGGGTTGGAAGCTCCTGACACCCCACCCCCTGGATTCCCGCTTTCGCGGGAATGACGAGAAAGGCCGGGGCCGGTAACGGCGTGATTTGGCACGTTTGCGGGGGCGGGAGTGGCGCTGATGAAGACCCTCACCCTAACCCTCTCCCTCAAAGGGAGAGGGAACGGATTCCGGCCCCGTATCGGAGTACCCCGTCTCAAGTACGGGGCAGGCTCTGCGCCGGAATGACGTTTGGAGGGGCTTCTCCGTGCGTACTTGGACCCCTTCGACAGGCTCAGGGTGCACGGAGGAGGATCGCGGTGCATGGAGTGGCGTGGCTTTGGGAACACCCTCACCCCTGCCCTCTCCCTCTCAGGGAGAGGGAGTGGAGGCGGGGGGCGTGATAGAGTCGCCGCCAGATATGGGGTGTCGTTGTGCGGTGCGCCTGACCGACTTGAGATTGAGAGTGCCGAGATGCTGAAAGCCGTATTCATCGGAGCGGGCGGTCGCGCCGCGGGCACGCACTATCCGGCGCTTATGCGCGCAGGCGATCAGGTGGACCTGGTGGGCGTATGCGAGCTGGACCAGGCGCGGCTGGATGCGGTCGGAGACCGATTCAACGTCGACCGCCGCTACACGAACTACCGCGACATGCTGGCCGAGGTCGATTGCGACGTGGTCTACGCGGTCATGCAGCCGTGGCACGTCACCGAGATCGCGGTCGAGGCCCTGGAGTCGGGGAGGCATTTGTTCATCGAAAAGCCGCCCGGGGCAAGCTCTGCTGAAACCGAGCGGATAGCCGAGGCCGCCACGCGGGCGGGCAAGCTGGCCTGCGTCGGACTGCAGCGGCGCTGGACGCCGCTGATTCGGGAGGCCATCGCGCGCGTGGAGGAGCGTGGGCCGATCCGCTACGTGCTGACCGAGTTTCACAAGAACCTGCTGGATAACGATCAAGGCGGCAGCAAATACAACCGCATCTACGAGCAGGACATCCACATGGTCGACTTCACGCGCTGGGTTTCGGGCGGCGAGTGGGACCAGGCCTTGAGCCGCGGCGACGACACCTACGCCGGGTGGACGAACGCGTACAGCTCGATCATTCACTTCACGTCGGGCACGACCGCCGTGCTGTCGGCCATCGGTCACGCGGGGGCGCGCTACTACCGCATCGAGCTGCACGGAAACGGCATAAGCGCGTACCTGCGTTCGCCAGAGTCTGCGGAAATTTTCGTGGATGACAGTCTCGAACCGGAGATACTGCGCGGCAGGCCGATAGCGGGCGACCCGGACGGACGGCTGGACGAGGGCGTGGACGCTTTGCACCAGGACTTTTTGCGGTGCATCGTCGAGGGGCGCGAGCCGTTGACGAGCATCCACGACACAGTCCCGAGCATGAGGCTGGCGGAGGAGATCGCACAGATCGACGCGCATGGCAAGCCCCTTAGCGGCTGACTAATGATCCGGAGAGCACCAAGATGACGCATCTGTTCAACGCTTT
>JAPOVO010000448.1:0-10740 GCA_026708165.1 Chloroflexota bacterium
CAGGCAAAGCGGCTTGTTAGGGCAACGGCTTTGGCTGCCGGGTGGTGGGCCCGGGGTCTTCTTTTCGTGCGCTACGTGATCACGGGAGGATGGAAGCCAGATGCGCCAAATGACCACGGTGCATGGGGGATTGGACCCGGCGGAGCTTCGCTCGCTGGGACTTCAACCCGATCAGGTTCTGGACTTTAGCGCCAACATCAATCCGTTGGGACCGTCGCGGCGCGTCATTCGGGCCGCCGCCGAGGCGGATCTGTCTGCCTATCCCGACCGCAATAGCCTTGGCCTGCGCGAGGCGCTCGCGGCGCGGCTGATCGTCCCAATCGACAATCTCCTGATCGGGAACGGATCCACGGAGCTCATCCACCTGGTGGCGCGCGCCTGTCTACGCCCCGGAGAGAAATGCCTGATACTTGCGCCGACATTCGGAGAATATGAGGCCGCCGCCGCTATAGCCGGAGCCGACGTACGTACCCTCCGGGCCAGGGAGGAGCGCGGTTTTCGTTGGCCTGTCGATACGGCGGTCAGGACAATCAAAGAGATGCGACCCGGCTTGGTCTTTCTTTGCAACCCAAACAATCCCACCGGCGCCTGCCTTGAGCGCGACACAGTGGAGCAGTTCAACTCGGCAGTTGGCGAAGACACTCTAATGGTGCTCGATAACGCGTACGCTGAGCTTTCCGATTGCCGATGGGACCCTCTCCCGCTCCTGGGTTGTGGAAACCTCGTGATTCTGAATTCCATGACTAAGGATCACGCGCTTGCGGGTGTAAGACTGGGTTACATGGTGGCCGAGCCGAGCGTCGTCGCGGCGGTACGCCGCCTGCAGCCGGCCTGGAGCGTCAACGCAGTCGCTCAAGCTGTCGGAATCGCTGCCTTGGAAGATGAGACGCACATCGCCCGGGCTAGGGAGGTCATACTGGAAGCCAAGGCGTATCTATGTCGTGAGTTGGACAAGCTGAGCGTTCCGGTTACTCCCTCATCCGCCAACTTCATTCTGGCGCGCGTGGGCGATGCGGCCAAAGTGCGAAGCGCTCTTCTACGCGGGCGCATGGCAGTCAGGGATTGCACGTCATTTGGCCTGCCCCATCACATCCGAATCGCAGCTCGGCGACCCGAGGAGTGCGCTCGACTCATAGATGCGCTCCGGGACGTGCTGCACCGATGAGTGGTGGCGGACTAGCGAAAGTCATCATGGTTCAGGGAACTTCTTCCCATGCGGGCAAGTCAGTCCTGGCCACCGCGCTCTGCCGCATATTCGCTCAAGATGGTCTCCAGGTCGCTCCGTTCAAAGCGCAGAACATGTCTCTGAATTCCTACGCCACGCCGGACGGCGGCGAGATTGGACGTTCTCAAGCCGTGCAAGCTTCCGCGGCGATGGTGGCTCCGAAGGTGGAGATGAACCCGATCCTGCTCAAGCCCGAGGGCGACAGTCGCTCTCAGGTCGTCGTGATGGGACGCCCCCAGGCCGTTGCCTCCGCCCGCGAATACTACGAGTTGAAATCGACGATTTGGGAAACGGCGGCCTCAGCTCTCGACCGACTGCGCGCGGACTACGACGTGGTGGTGATTGAGGGAGCCGGCAGCCCGGCGGAGATCAACCTCAAGCAGCACGACATCGTCAACATGCGAGTAGCCCGCTACGCCAATGCGCCGGTCCTGCTCGTAGCCGACATCGACCGTGGAGGCGTCTTTGCTCAGCTCGTTGGCACCATGGTCCTGCTGGATCCCGAGGAGCGGGCGTTGGTCAAAGGTCATGTCATAAACAAGTTTCGAGGCGATCCGTCGCTGCTGACTCCGGGACTCGACTTCCTGCGCGAGCGTACCGGCGTGCCGGTCGCAGGGATACTGCCGTATTTCTTCGACATCCATGTTCCGGAGGAGGATTCTCTAGGCTTGTCGAACGGACCCACGAGCGACTTGGAAACGGCAGTCGACGTAGCGGTGATTCGCCTTCCGCATATCGCCAATTTCGACGACTTCGACCCTTTGCGCCACGAGCCGGCTGTAGGCGTGCGCTACGTCGAGCGGGCAGAGGAGTTTGGCGACCCCGACCTTGTCGTCATCCCCGGCAGCAAGACAACAGTCTCCGATCTTGACTGGCTGCGCGCGCAGGGTCTGGCCAAGCGCATCGTCGACGCGCGCAGGAGCGGGACCCCAGTCGTGGGCATTTGCGCAGGCTATCAGATGCTCGGCGAGGAGCTGCTGGACCCTTTCCGCGTAGAGTCGCCCAGGGCCAGGACTCCCGGCTTGGGTCTTCTACAGGCATCCACTACCTTCTCCAAGGAAAAGGCGACTCATCAGGCTAAGGGACGCGCAATCGAGAGCCACGGCATCCTCGGCGGCTGCAAGGGGGCCGAGATTTCCGCGTACGAGATTCACATGGGCGTCACGTCGAGCCGAGGCATGTCTGCTCCATTCCTGTTGGACTCGCGATCGGGTCGGCGAGTCGGCCTGTCAGACGGCGCTCTGGATGACGAAGGACTTACGTTGGGTACGTACTTGCATGGACTCTTCCACAACCGCGCCGTGCGTCGCTCGATATTGAAGTACGCTGCAAAACGCAGGGGAGCGAGTCTGCCTCCTGGTGGCGAGGAAGTCGACTCGAACGCCGAGTACGACAAGCTGGCGACGCTGGTCCGAAAGCACCTCGACATGGAGTTGGTCTACCGCGTGACAGGGTTGAACTAGCGAGCGCGCATAGAGATGCCGGGACTCGCAGATTGCAACCCGGGACGTGGCGTCGCGTCGGTTCCCGGCACCTGTGGCGAGCTGGCCCAAGGCATGTTGGACGGCACGCTGGTGATGGTCACCTGTCCCATCGATCTCTTCGCTACCGCCACGGTGGAGCTAACGGAAGGCGCTGGACGGGTGCGCGGTCCGATCGGTTCACCCAAGGCTGCCCGCGCCGTCGAACTGTCGCTCGCGCATCTGGGACGAAACGACATGGATGCGCGACTGGAAATCGACAGCCCCCTCCCGCGCGGAAAGGGCATGGCCAGCAGCACCGCCGATATCGTGGCAGCCGTTGGAGCGACGGCCGCCGCGTTGAACACTGAGACCACAGTGCGGCAGCAGGCAGACATGGCGCTCGCCATCGAACCCAGCGACGGCGTCATGCTGCCCGGAATCGCGCTATTCGATCACAGGCAAGGCAGGGTCACCCAGTCGCTCGGCGATCCGCCGGGGATTAGGGTCCTCGTACTGGAGTTTGCCGACGCCCTCGACACCGAGGCGTTCAACGCGGTCGACCGAAAGGCTGCACTCCACCGAAAGGAAGCGCACTTCC
This sequence comes from Chloroflexota bacterium, assembly GCA_026708165.1. GTDB lineage: Bacteria > Chloroflexota > UBA11872 > UBA11872 > VXNJ01 > JAPOVO01. The sequence goes on from JAPOVO010000448.1 coordinate 3,287, forward strand.
GTGAAGCCCTCGATCTCATCACCGTTGGACTCAATAACGGAGACGACGAGATGATCGGTCGGGGAGCGACGCACAATGCGCTGGCATATCAGGAAGTGCTCCCGAAGCCCCAGTTGCCGGACGTTCTCGCCTTGGGGCGCGCTGCTGGGGCCGTGGGTGTCAACGTTGCTCACAGCGGGACCGTTTTGGGACTACTCTTCCCCGAAGACTTCGAGCGAGCGGCGTGGGCTGCGGAGGAGGCTTGGAAACGACTATCCGGCCTGACAGCGGTACACAATCGCCGGCTTATCGGCGGCGGTATCGTTCGGCGTCGTCAACGAGAATCCTCAGAGCGAACTCTCAGGAAACGTCCACGCCACGGCCGTCGGTCTTCAACTTCAACGGCAACCCCGCGGCCATGAAGTACACGTCGTCCGCCTCGGCGGCGATGATCTGATTCACCCGACCGAGCTCGTCGGCGTAGACTCGGCCCAGCCGGGTCGCCGGCACTACGCCCAGTCCCACCTCATTGCTGACGACTATCCATGAGGCATTACCCTCGCGGTAGAGACCCAGCAGCGTTCGGGCTTCCGAGGCTGTATCAATACATGCCGTCCCCGGAGTTTCGCTCCGCAGCATCAGATTGCTCGTCCATAACGTCAGACAGTCCAGCAAGATCGTGTCATAGTGACGCATCCGCGACTTTACTGCCGACACGAGATCGACAGGCTCTTCGAGCGTATCCCATTCGGCAGGCCGCTCCCTTCGATGAGCCTGAATTCGCTCCTCCAGATCCGGGTCGCCCGCCTCGGCTGTGGCTGCAAAGAGCACGCGTCCGCCCCTCTCCGCAAGCGCCTGAGCGTAGCTGCTCTTGCCGGCCCGGGCCCCGCCCAAACCAAGCGTCAGCCTCTTCTTCACGGGGTCTGTCTCACAGGGCCTCGGCATCCAGGTGACTCGTGTCGTTCCAAACATCGAGAACACGGCCACCCGGGTGGTTGCTGACTATGGAGAGACTGCCGCAGTCGACCCGCAATCGCCAGAACCCCTCATCCTCCAAATCAAGCAAGCAAATCAGCAGGGCGCGGACAGTACCACCGTGAGCTACCACCAGCACGTCATCGGCGGCACTATGCCGCCGCGCCGCGCTTGAACAGAATGGCCGCACCCGTTTCAGCAATTGAGTCGTATTCTCGCCTCCGGGAGCGGCGAAGGCGTGGTTACGCATTCTCATCCGCTCCGCATATACCTTGGGATCCCGCGCCTCGGCTTCCTCAAGCGTCAGCCCCTCCCACTCTCCAAAGGAGAACTCGCGCAGGTCTGAATCGGCTTCAATGGCAACCTGATCATCTGCGACAATGCCCCGCGCGGTTTCCATAGTGCGTGACAGATCGCTGGCGTAAACAGCCGCAAATCTACGTTCCGCGAGCCTCTTCCCCAGCATCTCGGCCTGCCGCTTGCCGTGCTCGCCGAGCGGGACGTCGATATGCCCTTGAACCCGTCCGCTTCGATTCCACGAAGTTTCCCCGTGCCGCACCAGGTACCAGCTACCCATCCTTCAGCTTTGCATCCTTAGCGTCGTTTGTCTGCGTCACAGCTACCTACCATGACGGTGTTTGGTACATCCCGGCGGTCACGCCAAAGATTACGATCCCCAGCAGCAGCACGGTCAATTCGGCCACCTCGTTTACGGCGCCGTAAGTGTCACCTGTCATTCCGCCTAGGAGCCGCGTGAACCACCATCCCATTCCCAGGGATACGACGATCGTCGCACCGAGCAATATCAACCCGGCGAATCCAAGAAGCAGTCCAGCCGCGGCCGCGGCCGTGGCGAACCCGAACACAACTTGCCACCAGCCTTGCCCGTCCTGAAATGACGTACCGAGACCTTCTTCCCTGGCGTACTTGAACCCGGCCATCGTCGATACCATTCCAAACCGGGATGCACATGGGAATACCGCCAGCAAACCGGCGCGTATCTCGTCGGCGATGCTTGCCATCAGAGTCAGTTTCAACAGCAACAGACTCACTCCGCCGGCCACCGCGAACGCTCCGACGCGAGTGTCCCGCAGGATCTTCAGCCGCTCCGTTTGGCTGTAGCCTCCGAACAGCCCGTCGCAGGTATCGAGAAATCCGTCCGTGTGCATGGCTCGCGTCATAACTAGCAACGCCGCCACCAGCAGCGCGCCGACGACGATAGGCGGCAAGGCCAGTCGCGCGACAAAGTCAAGTCCCGCAAGCACACCTCCGAGCGCCAGGCCCACCAACGGGAAATAGGCCCGAGCCGGTCCCATCCGCACAGCACTTCCGGGCGCGATCGGCACCACCGTCAAGAAGCCGATCGCCAGCCGCAAGCTTCTCAATTTGCCTCCGTGGTCCCGTCGCCGGGTTCGCGGTCGGAAACTCCAGCCTCCGCGAAGGTCGCCATATCGGTCAGACAAGCCGCGGCGGCCTCGACCAGGCTCATTGCAAGCACCGCGCCAGTGCCCTCACCCAGTCTCATGTCGAGATTCAGGAGGGGCCGCAATCCCAAGTGTGACAGCACAATTCGATGGCCGGTCTCGGCCGAAAGGTGGGCTGCGACAAGGTAGTCCCTGGCAACTGGGCACAGGCTGCACGCGATCAGACCCGCCGCACCGGAAATGAAACCGTCGAGCACGACGGCTCGACGGGCGAGCGCCCCTCCCAGCACGACACCGGCCAGCACGCCAATCTCGAATCCGCCGACCTTGGACAGCACGTCCAACCCATCGTTGGGATCAGGCTGGTTGACCACCAGGGCGCGCTCGATAGTCCCGATCTTGCGCTCCATTTCCCGGTCGTTTCGTCCGGTTCCAGGACCGGTTGTCTCGCAAGGGGGTCTGCGAGTCAAGGCCGCGGCAATCGCGCTCGATGGCGTGGTGTTGCCGATACCCATGTCGCCGGTGCCTATGATGTCGGCTCCGCCCTCCGCAGCCTCGAGTGCGAGCCTCACGCCCGCGCTAACGCAGCCCACGGCCTGCGCACGTGTCATGGCCGGGCCTTGCGTTATGTCTGCAGTGCCGTATCCAGCACGGACGACTCGGAGGTCGGGATGGTCTGGCAGCGGCGTGGCAACCCCCGCGTCCACGATCATGAGCCCTACGCCCATCGTGCGAGCCATCACGCTGATCGCTGCGCCGCCCGCCAGGAAGTTCAGCACCATCTGCGAAGTAACTTCTTGGGGATAGCCCGTGACGCCCTGTGCGACCACGCCGTGATCGCCTGCGGCTACGATTACTGTCTTACCGCGCGGATTCGGCCGCTCGGTGCCAAGGATGCCGGCCAACTGGATGGAGAGCTTCTCCAACCGCCCCAGGCTTCCAGCCGGCTTGGTCAGCCGATTCTGCCGAAGCGCGGCCGCCTGCGCATATTGGGTCGAAGCTGGCCTGATACGCGCAACTACGTCGTCGAGATCTGGTTCTAAGACTCTATCCCCTGTTGGGCCCTGATACCTTGCTCTTGATATGGATGCTTGATCAGCTTCATTTCAGTCACCAGGTCGGCGCAGTCGATCAGTTCTTGAGGTGCATATCGACCGGTGATGATGACGTGCAGCGGCTCGGGCCGCCGTTTCAGTGTGTCGACCACGTCCTCAACGGGGACCCAGCCGTAATGCATGGAGTACGTAAACTCGTCCAGGACGATTATGTCCTCCTCGCCCTTCAGAATCGCTTCCTTGCAACACTTCCATTGCTCCAGGGCGAGAGCCGTGGTCCGATCCATGTCCTTCGAAAGCCATGTGAAGCCGTCGCCCAGCGCCTCGATTGGTATGCCGAGCCGCGCGGCGGTCGTCTTGCCCTTACCCTCTCCGGTGTTGACGATGACTAGGCCGCGTCGGACGCGTGGTCCCTTCACCACCCGCGTCGACTTTTCTCTGGGATCCCGCCTGCTCACGGATCACATCTCCGGTTTGCGGGTCGGAAGGGACCCGTTGCTGCCACTATGGTTGGATGAATTACCGTCCGCCGGGCCAATCAGGCTGATCGCTAGAGACCCTGTCACCGGATCTTGATATACCGCCGCCTTGACGCCGAAGGCCAACTCGATCATCTCTGGCGACAAGACAGTTTCCGGCAGCCCCTCCGCCAGAACCCGTCCGTTTTGCAGCAACACCAACCGGTCGCAATAGCGAGCCGCCATTTGCAAGTCGTGGATGGCGGCGATGGCGGTTAGGCCATCGTCGACCAGATCCCGAACGACATCCAGCACCTTCAATTGATGAAGGACGTCCAGGTTCGAGATCGGCTCATCCAGCAGAAGTATTCGTGGTTGCTGCGCCAGGGCGCGGGACACGAAGACTCGCTGCCGCTCTCCTCCGGAGAGAGTGTCGAGTGTCCTGTCGGCGAACTGCTCGGTTTCGGTTAGACGCATGGCGTCCTTGGCGATCCGATCGTCCGCCTTTCCCTCAACCTGGAAACGCCCCAGGTGCGGATATCTGCCCATGAGCACAAGCTCGAGGGACGTAAATCCCTGTGTGTAAGGCGCAATCTGGGGAACGATCGCAAGACCGGCGGCGATGTCTTTGGTCGATATGGAGCTCAAGTCCTTGCCCTCCATGTATACCGCGCCTCCCTGATAGCGGAGAATGCCCGATATCGCTCGAAGGAAAGTCGATTTCCCTGCGCCGTTGGGACCTATGATTCCGACGAGCTGTCCTCTGTCGGCGCACAGATTCACGCTGTCCAGCAGTGTCTCCGCCTCGATCTTGAAGAAAAGCCCCTCTGCGCTTAGCGCTGGCGGTGGATTGCCGTTCATCGTTGGCTACTCCGCCAGACTGAAACCGGAGGCAGGCGGCTCGGTGAACTGATCAGGCCAGAGCATCCGGGCCAGGTCTTCGGCCCCGCGAATGTTCCAGTAGGACAGCGTTGTAAAGTGCTTGCCTTCGACGATGTGCACCCTGCCATCCTTGACTGCCGGAACCTCTGCGAGTGCCTCATTATCGAGAAGGCTCTGTAGGAAGTCTTCGGCGCCGAACTCGATAGGCTGCGCAATTATGATGATGTCCGGATTCATCGCTATCACGCCTTCGAGGCTCGTCGTCTGGTTTCCTTCAATGCCGGCCTCTTCGGCGGCATTAGTCCCGCCGGCGGCCGTTATGACGGACCCCTCGGTCGAGTTGGCTCCCGCAACCCAAAGCTTGTCCGAGTATTGCGTAAGCGCCAGAACTCGTGGACGAGGCTCCGCAACGCTGGTCACCGCAATTAGGGACTCGTAGCGATCACGCACTTCCGCGGCAAACTCCAGGGCGCGTTCTTCCTCCCCGAAAATGTAACCCATGAACAGAATGTTGTTGATCCGCGCCTCCGGATCGTGCTTCAAGTCTGTTTGGATCACCGGAATGCCAGCCTTCGACAAGGCTGCAATCGCTTCGGCCGGAAAGAACGGACTCGTCACGACAACGTCGGGCGCCTGGGCGATTATCGTCTCCGGGTCTCGTGAAATCTGGGGTTTGTCCTGCACCAGCGAGGCGACGTTCGAGTAGGTCGAATTCTGCGAGGGGCTTCCTACTGCGACAAGCCGCTCTTGAGGCACCAACGCGAGCGTCATTTCGTCATGTCCTACCGAAGCCGTGATGATACGCAGCGGCTTGGACGGAATGGTCACAAGTCCGTTCAACCCCTCGACCTGGCGCGGCCAGCCGCTGTTGGAGGGATCTACGATCCCAGGCACGCCGTCGAACTGCTGCACCTCGGGCTCGGGCGTCGCGGTCGGCAATGGGGTTGCCGTAGGCGCCAGCGTCGATGTCGGAACTGGTGTCGCCGCGGGTGCCTGGGTCGGCGTCATCGTCGGCGTAGCGGTTGCTACAGCGGTAGGCGCTGGTGTCGAGGTCGGAATCGGAGTCGCGGTAGGCGCCTGAGTCGGCGTCGTGGTTGGCGGGGCTGTCAGTGCGGCAATTGGCGTGGGTGCTTCCGCTTCCGGCGTTTCAGCCGGCGCAAACGGATCGCAGGCCGCCAGCGCGAGGGCCAGTATCAGCGGAAGGACAAGGATGCGAATCTGTCGAATCAACAAGGTGACTCCTTTTAAGAGGCTGCGTCTCATAGCGAATGGACCTGACGTTTGTTACGGATCAGCAGGAAGATGAAGAACGGCGCGCCGACGAATGCCGTTAAGATGCCGATCCGGAATTCGGCCGGCTGGATGATGGTTCTCGCAACCGTATCGGCGACGATTACGAAAACGGCTCCACCCGCGGCGCTCATCGGGATCAACACGCGATGGTCCGGCCCCAGCAAAAGCCGTAGGACGTGCGGCGTCACGAGGCCCACGAACGCTATGGTTCCGCTTACGGCAACGGCGGCTCCGGTCACCAGTGCCGCCGCGCTCAAGAGAATCACTCGCGCCGCGCCCACTTGAACCCCCATGGAGCGGGCCTCATCATCGCCAAGCATCAGCAGGTTTAGATCGCGGGCCATCAGCAGAATCACGGCGGCGCCGCCCAGAATCAGCGGCGCCGAAATCCAGACGTGGTCCCAGGCTCGCGAATCGAGTCCGCCCGCGAGCCAGAACAGAATCTCTCGCAGCGCTTCGTTATCGGGCAGGAAGATGATGATCGCGGAGACGATGGCGCCTAGAAACGCGTTCACCGCAACTCCCGCAAGCAAAAGCGTCGCCATCGAAAAGTGCCCGCCAACTGCCGCGATGCCATAGACCAGGAACGAAGCCGCCACGGCGCCCATGAACGCGAAGCTCGGGAGCGCGAGGAAGAAGAGACCCGCCAAACCTGTTGCGATGGATATGACCGCACCGACGGCGGCACCCGTTGAAACGCCGATGATCCCGGGATCGGCCATCGGGTTGCGAAACAGCCCTTGCATGGTCGCTCCCGCAATCCCCAGGGCCATACCGACCGACGCGCCGACGACAATCCTCGGCAGCCGAATCTGCTCGACCACGAGTTGCTCGGTGCGGCCGAACTCCACGAAGTCGAGTCCGAACGTCGACAACACAATCGAAGCCACGTGATCGGCCGGAATGTTGACGGGCCCCATGCTCAGCGAGACAAGGCCGGTTGCCAGAATTAGCAGAACGAGAACCGAGATACCAATCGCCAGCCGGGCGGCGACGCTCGCCTGACGGTAGCGACGCAACCTGGCGCGTCCAACGGCTCTCAACAAGACAAAACCTCCAGCGGCTCTCCGCTGGAGGTCGAAATTTCACTCTGCCACGGATTCCAACCCGAAGGCCGAGGGCCCCTCTCTATTGCGGAGAGTGGTCACCTTCCGTTCAGGCAGGTCTCCTGGCTCACGGGTGGTTTTCGCCGGGTCCTTCCCATCGAAACTACGACAGTGGACGTCGGCTCCAAATCCCGATTACAGTGGCGCTACCGCGGCGGATTTTCACCGCCTTCCCTATTCTCCCTGGGACGGGCACCTGAACGAAAAGAGCCATCGCGAGCGTATGGCTGCGCTGCCCGCGCGTCAAGGATGCCCGTGACTTCGTGCTGGAGGGGGGCTGGT
>JAPOVO010000448.1:10750-11948 GCA_026708165.1 Chloroflexota bacterium
CGCGGCGGATTTTCACCGCCTTCCCTATTCTCCCTGGGACGGGCACCTGAACGAGCAGTGATCTCAAGCTTACGCTCGCAGGGAACATTATGACCGCCGCTGGCGGGCTGTCAAATCCTCGTGTTGCACTAGTTTGGGACGAGCTACGTTGTCGGGTTTTCCAGCAATAGTCCGTAGTCAATCCCAGCGCTAACGTGGCCGCCACGGTGGAATATGCGCCTTCTGTTTGTTCTCTTCGATTGGGCCTGCGAACGGCGGCAGCTCGAATCTGCACGGCGACTCGACAACTCGCGGATCGTCGTTCTCCGTAAGGACGGATTCCAGTCTGCTGGCGAGCTCTCGGCGTGTATCCGCATAGTCTGGGTCGTCGGCCACGTTGTTCATGTGGTCGGGATCGATCCGAAGGTCGTACAGCTCTTCCAGAGGGCGTTTACCGATGGCTATCTCGAACAGCGGCCGCACGTCCTCGCGGGCGCGGTTGAGCACCAGCCAGGCCTTCGTCGGTCCGGCATCCAGGTCCTTCAATACCACGTGCGTATCCCAGCAGAGGTCCTCATGGGACGGCGCTTCAGCTTCCAGGTCGTCGAGACCTCCAGGGTCTCCCAAAGGCCAGCGGTCCGGCTCGAAGTTGTGGATGTACAGGAACTCGCGGGTGCGGATTGCCCGCATTGGATAGGGCAGGTTTCCCTCTCGCGCCGCCGCCACGTGGCGCTCCCGTCCCGTGACGACCGCCGTTCTCTTGGGATCGACCTGCCCGCTGCGGTCGCTTTCGAGCACTGGCATCAGGCTTTCCGCTGTCATGCCGTCGGGAACGTCCACGCCCGCCGCCTCCAGAAAGGTCGGCGCCAGGTCCATCAGGTTCACGAAGTCCTCCACCACGCGCCCGGATGGTATGCGTCCCGGCCAGCGGGCGGCCAGGGCAACCTCGCAGCCGATGTCGTAGAGGTTGCACTTGGCGCGAGGAAACCCGGGTATGCCGTGATCGCCGCTGACAACGATCATTGTGTTTTCAAGCTCTCCGATGGCCTCCAGCCGCTCTATCAGCACCGCCAGTCCGGCGTCTACGGCCATACACTCGCCCAGGTAGTCGCCAACGTCCTCGCGCACTTCGTGCACGTCGGGCAGAAACTCGGGAAGTCGCCCTTTGAGATCGTCCGGCTCGATTCCCCATAGCGCCTTGCCAGAGCCGCGCTCCCAA
>JAPOVO010000093.1 GCA_026708165.1 Chloroflexota bacterium
CGGCTTCCATGGGGATCGTTTAGTGATATGAAACCATGGTCCAGCATTTCCGCCCTGAGGCTTCCCTGAAAGTCGAACACGAGGGGGATTCCCTTGAGCTTGGCGACTATGCTGCCTATGAGCGCTCCCTCGTGAAGATGGGCGTGAACAACGTCGAAGTTGCGGGATAGACCGTGGGTGAGGGCGGTCATCAACAATAGCGGGTCGAGTAGAAACTTGTTCCAGTGAGATCCAACGTGCGCTCCGCGCTGCCACGGAATCCGAGAACCGCGAACGACATCGGCGCCTGCCGGAGTCTCGCCGCCCGGGTACGTGAATACTGTGCTGACGTGTCCGAGGCGGTGGAGAGCGCGGACTTCCTCGAGTATGCGAACGTGGCATCCATAATCCGAAAAGTAGGGTGTGGGAGCCAGCTGAGCAATGCTATAACTCAAGCGGAGATTTTCACCTCTAGAAACCTGAGAACCGAATTTGCGGAATGTCGTAATCCGCCGAACTACGGGAACTATGTCGAGCTATCGTAACGAGTACTTGGCCTCGCCGTGAACAGGGATTCAAAACCGGCGGGTGTAGCGCGCTTCGAGTGCATGACGCTCGCCCCGGAAGAGACGATTCGAGTCGGCAGCGATTTGGCAACGAGACTCTCCGCCGGGATGGTGATCTTGCTGAGCGGAGAGCTGGGCGCCGGAAAGACGGTATTAGCTCAAGGTGTCGCGAAAGGACTGGGTGTGGCTGCGTCGGTAACATCGCCGACGTATACGCTTGTTTCCGAATACGAGAGCGGGTCGATCCCCTTCTATCACATGGACTTGTATCGCTTGGGAGGAATGGATCCGTTTGAGGATCTGGGCGCGGAGGAGTACGTGCACTCAGACGGAGTGACAGCCATCGAGTGGCCCGAGCAGGTCAGGAGTCGATGGCATGGAGACTGCCTGACAATCTCACTCGAACATCTCGGCGGGGATAAGAGGAAGATCGAAATGGCAGGGACGGGGGCGAGGTCGAACGCTGTAGTCAGGAGCTACATCCAGATGTTTGGGGAATCGGGCGGAGATGGATAAGGCTCGGACGCTGACCCTAGCTTTGGATACTTCGATGGCAGTATCGAGCGCCGCGCTGCTGGACGGCGCTGAGGTTATGGCGACCCGTGCGTGGCGGGCGGGTAGAAAGCACTCGGTGCACCTAGAGCCCAACGTCAGGGACGTAATAAAAGACAAACTCGAACGGGTCGGGACGGTGGCCGTCGCGGCGGGACCGGGCGGATTCAGCTCGCTGCGGACGTCGATGGCTCTTGCAAAGGGCCTTTGCAGCGCCATGGGACTAGGATTTGCAGCGGTTCCGACTCCCGTAGCACTGGCTTACTCGTCGCCGACTGACGTGAAATCAATACTGACGCTCATACCGGCGGGGTCCGGTCGGTATTTCGCGCAGACATTCGAGGGGGCGCCCCCCAGTTGTCGGCTTCGCGAAGGCAGTGGTGCGCGACGCACTCTGCCCGAAGCAATGGGCGACTGCTTCGTTGTAAACGTTGAGGCGTTGCACGAGATAATCAGCGGGCCGGTATTCGTTGCGGGGAATGTAAGCGAGGAAGACCTAGACCGATTGCGTGAAACTTCGAGCTGGCCGATTGAGTTCGATGCCGGGCTGATCGAGAGCGGTCTGGCGCGATTCGTGGGACTGGCGGCACACCACGATTCCGAACCGGCACGGCCCGCCAATGCCATCACCGCGGTCCCACAATATATGCGTGGCGCGGGGATCACGGTTCCGGCGCGCGGGTGGGCGAGGGCCTGATGGTAAGCACGGCGAGATCGAGAACGGGACGGGAAACCTGGGTTGTAGAGCCGATGCGGCTCGAGGACCTTGACAGGGTGCGGGAGATCGAGCGCCGGTCGTTCAGCACTCCATGGCCGCGAGACTCGTACCGAAACGAACTGGTCGAGAACAGGATGGCGCACTATCTCGTTCTGAGACGCGAAGGCCCCGCCTCCGAAGAGCCCGAGCTGGAGGCAGTCGACAAGCGTCCGGGATTCTGGCGGAGGATACTGGGACGATCCGGAGACCGTAAGTCGAAGGACGTGGTTGGATTTGCCGGGATCTGGTTCATGGTGGACGAGGCGCACATTACGACGGTCGCCATTGATCCGGATTGGCGCGGCCGGGGACTCGGAGAACTGCTTCTGCTGGCGCTGATCGAAAAGAGCATTGCGATAAACGCAAGCCTGATAACTCTGGAAGTTCGCGTGAGCAACGACATAGCACAGCGGCTCTACTACAAGTACGGTTTCTACTCCAATGGCGTCCGGCCTCGCTACTACAGCGACAATGGCGAGGACGCCCTGGTGATGTGGTCCGAGGAGGTTGGAAGCCTCACTTTTCGCCGCAGGCTCGAGAAAAACAGGGCGGCGCTTGGCGAACGCGTCGAATGGAAGCAAACGCTCTGAGGCGTTGTCCGTGATTCTGGGGATCGAAACCTCGTGCGACGACACGTCCGTCGCGGTGCTCGACGGATTTACGATTCGCTCGCTCGTGACGCAATCGCAGCTTGCCGACCATGTGAAGTATGGCGGGATAGTGCCGGAGATTGCCTCGCGCCGGCATATCGCGACGATCGCGGCGGTCTATCAGGCGGCGCTGGACGAGGCGGGAGTGCGACCGGCCGATATCGATTGCGTGGCGGCGACGCGGGGTCCCGGCCTATCGGGAGCGCTGGTTGTCGGGCTTAATTTCGCGAAGGGCCTGGCGATGGGACTGGGAGTCCCGCTGATAGGAGTCAATCATCTGGAGGCTCACGTCTATGCGACGTGGATCGAACGTGAAGAGCTGGGATTCCCGGAGCTTCCCGCTGTCTGCCTGGTAGTTTCCGGCGGGCATTCGGAGATTACGATCATGCGCGAACACGGCGACCATCGCCTGATCGGAAGAACCCGCGACGATGCGGCGGGCGAGGCTTTCGACAAGGTGGCGAGAGTACTCGGCTTGGGATTTCCCGGCGGCCCCGCGATCCAGCGGTTGATAGACGATGACGGCGATGGCTCACTGGAGCCGTTCAATCTGCCTCGGGCCTGGCTGGAAGGCTCCTACGATTTCAGCTTCAGCGGGCTGAAGACGGCCGTCTATCGCGCGAAGGCGGGCAAGCTGGGTCCTTCAGAGACGCGGCGTATTTTCAAAGACGGAGGGCAAAGGGCGTTCGAACTAGGCGACGCCTCGGCGCATGCGCGGATGGCGTCGGGCTTTCAGGACGCGATAGTCGACGTTCTGGTGGCAAAGACTGCGGCGGCGGCCCGCGAGTTCGAGGCGAGGTCAGTAATTGTTGCCGGCGGTGTGGCGGCGAACCGGCTGCTGCGAGAAAAGATGACGGCCGCGGTTGACGTTCCGCTCTTCTTGCCGGAAATACGGTTGTGCACGGATAACGCGGCGATGGTCGCGATGGCGGGCGCGTTCATGCTGCAACGTGGAGAGATTGCGCCCGCGGAATTGGACGTCGATCCGAATCTGCCACTGACTCAGTAGGACATACCCGCCGGACTCCCGGCGTGATATTCACGCGGTTATGCCGATTCCGCTTTTCTCCCGTCCTAAGAACGCCTGATGCAGACGGTTATACGTACGTAACGAGCTATTTGCGACGGTGCCGCTGTTCCGTTAGCTTGACATAAAGGTTGGAATATTCGTTAGCCGCGGGTCCCCAGGAAAAGTCTTGGGCCATGCAGCGGAGCATCAGAGTTCGCCAGTCGGCGGGGCTGCGGTATAGCTCGAAGGCACGGGCGACGGCCGCGATGAAGTCGAGCGGGTCGAACTCGTCGAAAGTTAAGCCGGTTCCGCGATCCGGGTCTGACGAAATGTCCGTTACGGTCTCGGCCAGCCCGCCGGTGGACCTGACGACAGGGATCGTGCCGTAGCGCATGGCGATCATTTGAGTTAGCCCGCACGGCTCGAAACGCGAGGGGACGAGCAGCACATCCGCTCCCGCGTAGACTCGCTGGGCGAGATTCGGATCGAAGCGGATAAATGCCGTAGCGACTTCGGGGTGGGCGCTTGCGGCGCGGACCAACTCGTCCTCGATGTCCGGGTCTCCGACTCCGAGAACGACCAGCTGGCCGCCGAGCCGGGTGAGCACCGGCAACGTTTGCGCAACGAGGTCCACGCCCTTCTGGCGCGTTAGCCGCGCCACCACCGCAGCCAAGGGCCTGTCGGGCCGCTGCTCGAGTCCGGCCGCGCGTTGCAGGGCGAGCTTGTTGTCCAGCTTGAGATCGCAGGAAGATGAGTCGAAGTTCGCGGCGATTTCCGGGTCGGTTGCGGGATTGTAGATATCGGTATCGATCCCGTTGAGAATGCCCGACAGGTCGTCCTTTCGCCGATTGAGCAGCTTGTTCAGCCCCTCGCCGTATTCGGGGGTGAGAATCTCGTGGGCGTATTCTCGGCTTACGGTATTTATCTGGTCGGCAAAAGCGATGCCCCGCGCCATGAAGTTGACGGTGTCGGACTTTCGGGGATGGCGGGTTGAGAAAGGTAGTTCATCGCCAGCGAATCCAGCGAGTTTCAGGATGTCCCGGCTAAAGACCCCCTGGAACGCGAGGTTGTGAATCGTAAACAATGTCGCTGTTCTGGTGAAGAACGGGTCATCACCATAGAGCGTCTTAAGCCAGTTTGGGATGAGGCCGGTGTGCCAGTCGTGGCAATGGATAACGTCGGGCTTCCAGTCGAGAAGCTTGAGCGCTTCCAGCGCCGCACGGCAGGCGAAGACGAATCGCTCGCCGTCGTCGACGTAGCCGTACATCACACCGCGTTCGACGTAGCGCTCTCCTCCTAGGAAGTAGATGCGGACGCCGCTAAGCTGCAGGCTGTGGACGGAGCCTGGTTCCGAAATGACTCCCATCGGCACCGGCAGATGCTCTATTTCGGTGGTCGCACCGATTTCACGGAGATCGATGTGACGGTACTTAGGGACGAATAAGCAGACTTCGTGTCCGAGTCTTGCGACGTGTTTCGGCAGCGCCGCGAGAACATCTCCCAGCCCCCCGGTTTTGGCGTAAGGGGCCACCTCAGCCGCGATCATGGCTATTCGCAAACTGCCGTCCGCCTTTCGAGTCCAGGTTTCAGGTCTGTGTCCTTCAAACCTTCGACGAGCTTAGGGCGCACGGGAATGACGGGTTGTGCCGTGCACTGTTGGATGGCGATTGCGAGCAGCCGGTTTGCGGACTTGGCTCGCGGCACATGTGCATGATTTCCGTCGTTGGGGCGGGCAGCGGAAAAGTGACTTTCACAAAAGTCTCTGAAAATTACCCTGTGAACTTTGAAAAACGGGGTGTTTCACGATGGGGTAAACAAGGTGCAACAAGCGTGCCACCATGCGACAGGGCTTGTTGCAGACGGAATGGACTTCAAGGCTCTGACTGTGTAGTCGGGCTTGGCTAGCGGAGGGAGGGCGGTTAGCGAACCGCCCCTACAAAGTCGGAGTGATGGTCTGCATTCCGGCTTGCGCCGAAACAACGGATACTTGATGGGGGTTACGGGTTCCGGTTTCGGTCTGATTTCACGCTCCTGATCACGCGCCGGACGGCTCCGATTGTCTGGTCCGACATGTCTTGCCTATGGGACGTTTTGCGGATCGTCTGTGCGCAGACCGGAATGATCTGGTCCGGATTCCGGCTCTTGCGGGGAGGACGGATGGAGGATGGGGGCCAGATTTCTCGGTCTTGCTCGGAGTGAAAGCGAGGCACGGAACGACATGGGGGGCAGTTAGTGTCGGAAATGGCGTTCGCCGCCGGTGAACACCAAAACGGCGTCGTGGCGGTCGACCATGTCGATCACGCTCTGGTCGCCTTTCGAGCCGCCCGGCTCGATTATCGCCTCTACTCCCGCCCGGAGCGCGATTTCGGGACCGTCGTCGAACGGGAAGAATGCGTCCGACGCAAGGACGCTGCCGGCGGCGCGGTCGCCGGCGCGTCGCACGGCTATGAATACACTGTCGACGCGGCTCATCTGGCCAGCTCCAACCCCGACCAAACTTCCGTCTTTGACCAGGACGATGGCGTTGGACTTGACGTGTTTGACCGCTCGCCACGCAAATCGAAGATGGGCAAGTTGCTCGTCCGTAGGCTGACGCTTGCTGACGACGCTGATTTCAAGGTTGTAGGGCGGGAGGGAGTCCTTATCTTGCAAGAGAAACCCGCCGGGGACGGAGCGCACTTGCCTGGCGGACAGCGGAAGCATGTGTTCGTGCGCGGATTGGGGCGGCGACGGCACTTTGAGAATCCGCGTCGACCTTCGCCTTCGAAGCCTCTTCAGGGCGTCGGGCGCGAAGTCGGGCGCGACGATCACGTCGAGACGGACGCCGCGCATGGCCGCGGTCATCGGATAGTCGAGGGGGCGGTTAGTTGCGACGATCCCGCCGAATATCGAAATTGGATCGCCCTCGCGGGCACGGCGGAACAGCTCGGCGAGCGGGTGCGTGCCGGCGGCAAGCCCGCACGGGTTGCCGTGCTTGATGACGGCGACGGCCGGCTGGTCGAAGTCCGATACAACGTCCCAGGCGGCGGCGGCATCGAGCACGTTGTTGTAGGAGAGCGCCGGACCGTGAAGCTGCTCGGTAGCCGCCAGGCCCGATCGATCGAGACCTCTTGATCCGAAAGCGTAGAAGGCGGCTTCAGTCTGGTGCGGGTTTTCGCCGTAGCTGAGGTTTCGGATCCCCGTCATAGGGACGGCCAACTCGGCAGGGGGCGGGCCAGCAACGCGTCCCGATAGGTATGCCGCTATGACGGCGTCGTACACGGCAGTGTGACCGAACGCCTTGGCGGCCAGATTCTCCCGCAAGTTCGCTCCATGACCGGATTCGACAGCATCCAGAACGGCCGGATAGTCAGCCGGACCGACAACGACGAAAACGCCCTCGGAGTTCTTCGCGGCCGACCGAATCATGGCCGGACCGCCGATATCGATCTGCTCGATGGCCTCGGCGTACGAGGCTCCCTGAGACAAAGTAGAGGCGAATGGATAGAGGTTGCACGCGACCACGTCAATTGGGGAAACCTCCATGCTCTCGATTGTTTGCATGTCTGCGGGATTGCCGCGACGCGCCAACAGTCCGCCGTGGATGGCCGGGTGCAGGGTCTTTACGCGTCCGTCCAAGATCTCCGGAGACCTGGTTACTTCCGAGACTTGCCGGACGGGAATTCCGGCGTCATCGAGGCTCGCGTATGTTCCACCGGTGGAAATGACCTCGAATCCAAGATCGACCAGTCCGCGGGCGAAGTCCACTATGCCGCTTTTGTCGTAGACGCTCAGCAGGGCGCGCCTTTTGCTCATCCGGCGGCCTCAGCGATCTGCTGCCGAACGGGCTCGGGGACTATGAAAGTCCGACGGCCCTCCACCCGAACGCGGCCCTCGGAGAACCACTGGATCACATTGGGCAGCGTTTTGTGCTCTTCGACGAGGATTCGTCCAGCCAGAGAATCGGGCGTGTCGTCATCGAGAACCGGGACCGTGGCTTGCGCGAGGATCGGACCGGCGTCCAACTCATCGGTTACAAGATGCACGGTACAGCCGGATACCTTGACTCCATGCTCAAGCGCATCGCGCTGAGGCTTGGGAGCCATTCCACCCGCGAACGCGGGCAGGAGCGACGGATGGATGTTGAGCATACGATTTTGGAAATGCTCGACGGTAACCGAGGACAGGATCAGGTTGAATCCGGCGTTGACGACGAGATCGACGTCGGCTTTGACCAGGGCGTCGTGGATTCGCGCAAGCTGATTGGCGCGGCCTCCCGATGCCTTGTTGGTGATGCAGCAGGTTGTTATTCCGGCTTGTGAGGCCCGGTCGAGCGCGAGGCAACGAGGCGTGTTGCTGAGCACCAGCGCGACCTCGGCGTCCAGGCGCCCCGAGTCTATCGAATCGAGAATCGCCTGAAGGTTGGAGCCGCGCCCCGAAGCCAGCACCGCCAGTCGCAAACGCCGCGTCACGTTAGTATGCGCACTCTTTCCTCGCCCTGTTGGACGGTTCGCACGGTTCCGGCCAGCGACGCCCCCGAGATGCGGTAGACGAACTCATCCACGTCTTGGGGAGCGCAGATCACGGCCATGCCGACGCCCATGTTGAAAACGTGGCACATCTCGTCGAAGTCGACGCCGCCCAGCTTTCTTATCAGCTCGAAGACCGGCGGCACCTGCCAGGCTCCCCACTCCAGATCGACGCCGAGCGAATCGGGCAGAACACGCGGGATGTTGTCGAACAGCCCGCCACCGGTGATGTGGGACATGGAGCGCACCATGGGCAGGAGATCGCGCAGATCTCGCACGTATGAACGGTGGACGGCCAGGAGCTCGTCGACCAGAGGCCGTCCGAGCTCCGGGAACACGTGATCGAGCGAGTAGTCTGCGAATACGCGGCGCGCGAGCGAATAGCCGTTGGTGTGCAGTCCGTTGGACGGCAGCACGACGACGGCGTCCCCGGGTGTGACGCGATTGATGTCGATCAACGCGGCTTCCGAGGCCACGCCGATCATGCATCCGGCAAGGTCGAACTCGTTTTCTTGATAGACCCCCGGAAGCTCGGCGGTCTCGCCGCCGAGCAGCGCGCAGTCGAGCTTCCCGCAGGCCCTGGCCGCGCCCTGGACGACATCGGCGACGACTTCGGGGTCGAGCCTGGAGGCGGCGAAATAGTCGAGAAACGCGCAAGGCAGCGCACCGACGACAAGTATGTCGTTTGCGCCGTGATTCACGATGTCGGCGCCGACGGTGTCGTAGCGCCGGGCCTGGGCCGCGACGGAGACCTTGGTTCCGACAGAATCGATGCTGGAGACGATGACGGGATCATCGATACCCGGCGGAATCCTCAACGCGCCCCCAAATCCGCCGATATCGCTCACGACGAGAGGGCCGTGAGTTGAGTGGACGGATTCCCGTATTCGGTCGACTACGGTATTTGCCGCCGCCAGATCTACGCCAGCCTGCTTATACGAGGGCGCGGTGCGGCTGTCAGACAAGTTCGATTTGGGAGGAAGCCTCGGCTGGGGCCGCAGCCTCGTCGCCGGTAGCGGCGTCAGGGTGTGACGCCGGCATCGAGCCTTCCGGGGGAGGTGATTCGAACACGAGCTTGTCCATCTCAAGCTGCACGGGGATGGGGTAGTCCATGGTCAGGCAGCCCGTGCAAAGCTGGTTTGCGGGGACGTGTGTCGCGTCAATCAGGGCGTCCACGCTGAGATACGCGAGTGAATCGGCACCGATGCTGGCGCAGATTTCGTCGACCGACGAGTTATGGGCTATGAGCTCGTCGCCATGCTGGATGTCGATTCCGTAAAAACAGGGCCACTTAATCGGAGGGCTGCTGATCCGGACGTGGACTTCGCTGGCGCCTCCCGAGCGGCGGATGAGATCGACCAGCGCCCTCGTGGTGTTTCCGCGCACGATGGAATCGTCCACGACGATTACCCGCTTGCCTGCGAGCACGGACCTCAGCGTGCTGTATTTGAGGGCGATGCCCGCCTGGCGGATTCGGTCATCCGGTTGAATGAAAGTACGGCCAATGTACCGGCTCTTTACCAGACCTTCCGCGTAGGGAAGGCCGGATTCACGGGCAAACCCGATGGCGGCGGCGGTGGCGGAATCGGGCACGCCTATTACCACGTCAGCTTCGGCGCCGTGCTCTCTGGCGAGCGCAGCGCCAAGCCGGTTGCGGGCATCGTTTACGTTCGATCCTTCGATTTCGCTGTCGGGCCGCGCAAAGTAGATGTACTCAAAGATGCACAGGGCTTTGGGAGGATGGTGGCCGGTACTGAAGGTCCTGGGGCCGTCGTCATCGATCTGAAGAACTTCGCCGGCCATCAGATCGCGTTCGAACTTGGCCTTTAGCGCGCCGAAAGCGCAGGATTCTGAGGCGATCATCCAGCTACCGTTGTAGCTGCCCAGGCATAGCGGCCGATTGCCGAGGTCATCCCGCGCCGCGACTATGGTGTCGCGGCCGAGAAAGACGAGACTGAACGAACCGCTGAGCTTGGGAACGACGGCCAAGACCCGCTCGACAAGCGTGTCCCCGGGAGCCGTCGCCACGAGTCGCAGGATCAGTTCGCTGTCGGTTGACGTCGATAAGCTGAAACCCGATTGTGTCAACTCAGCCCGGAGGTCGCCCGCGTTTACGAGGTTTCCGTTGTGGCCCATGGCAATAGGGCCGATGTCGCTTTCAATCACGACAGGCTGAGCGTTCTCCACTCTGCTAGACCCCGTGGTCGAATAGCGTGTATGGCCGATAGCCGCAAAGCCCTTAAGCGTTGTCAAAGCCGGCTCGTCGAAGACTTGCGAGACCAGGCCCATATCCTTGTGGGAGTGAAATGACGCGCCGTCGGTGACGGTTATTCCGGCGCTTTCTTGCCCTCTGTGCTGAAGTGTGTAGAGACCGAAATAGGTCTCGCGGGCGACATCCTCGCCGGGGCCGTATATTCCGAAGATTCCGCATTCCTCATTAAGGATGCGCGATTCCGGGTTGTAGTCGTAAGCTTGGCGCTCGCTCGACAATCCCTGCCCCCACGTATCGAGTGGCGAACTCAATTCTAGTGTGCCGCCGACTTGCCGGACAAAGCCGCCGAAAGCCCAGTGGACCACTTCTCGCGCGCTGAATCCAGTGGAACCGCCGCGTCATCGCCGAAAACTATGTCCCCGCCTCCGACTCGACCGATCACTTCAAAAGCGACGTCCCGGGCTGATGCCAGGGCGTTTGCTTCCTCCAATTTACCCGGGGCCAGCGATACAAGGATTCTGGAAGGCGACTCGCCGAACCAGAGCTCGTCGGATCGGACGGACCTCGATCCGGGGGCGACAGCCGCGCCGATGCCTCCAGCGAAGCACGATTCGGCGACCGCGACGGCAAGCCCGCCGTCCGAGATGTCGTGGGCCGAATGGAGCAGCCGGGCCTCAATAGCGGAGGAGCAGACTCTCTGCACGGCGACCTCGCGCGACAGATCGATATCCGGGCGGCCCCTGATTTTGCCGTGGGCCAGCTTGAGGTACTCGCTGCCATCGAGCGAACCGTGAACGTCGCCGATGACCGCGATCAGGTCGCCCTCGCCGGCGAACGCGATGCCGACGCACAGTTCTACATCGTCAATAACGCCGAGCATACCGATCACGGGGGTGGGGAAGATTTGGACGCCGTCGGCCTCGTTATAGAGGCTGACGTTGCCGCCGGTTACGGGTATTTCGAAAGCGGCGCAGGCTTCGGCCATGCCCTCCACGACTTCGGCCAGTTGGTAGTACACGGCGGGATTATCGGGCGATCCGAAATTGAGGCAGTTGGTTATGGCGAGCGGGCGCGCGCCCGCGCAAACGACGTTGCGCGCGGCCTCGGCGACGGCCATTGCTCCACCGCCCCGCGGGTTGAGATAGCAGGCCCGTCCGTTTCCGTCCGTGGAAAGCGCGATGGCCCGATTAGCCTCTTTGATGCGGAGGACCGCGGCGTCCGCGCCGGGGCCCGCAACGGTGTTAGAGCCGACAGTCTGATCGTATGTGCGGTAGACGCACTCCCTGGAGGCGATGTTCGGCGAGGAGAGCAGCGACAGGAAAGCCTGGGTTAAGTCGTCGGGCTCGGGGATTTCGCCGAGGTCCAGGTCGTTCACGGTCGCCAGGTAATCGGGCAGCTCCACGGGCAGTCGATATTCGGGAGGATTGTTCAGGTGCTCGATGGGGATGCGAGCCACCGGCGTTCCAGACTCCGCAACGGTGACATGGCCATCAGAAGTTACGGCTCCGATCACGTCCGAGTGCAGCCCCCACTTGTCGAAGACGGCGACGATCTCTTCCTCGCGGCCTTTCTCGGCGACGACCAGCATTCGCTCCTGACTCTCGCTGAGCATCACTTCGTAAGGCGTCATGCGGGCCGCCCGGCGGGGGCCTTTGCCGCCACCGACCCAAACGCCCGCCCCAGCGCCCCGCGGGCCACCACCCGCGACACG
>JAPOVO010000168.1 GCA_026708165.1 Chloroflexota bacterium
GTCGAGGGCTACAGTAACCACGCAATGCACGGAACGGGCGAATACCTGATACCCGACTACAAAACGCTGGCCCACCGCATGAAGCTCCGCGAGAAGTCGCGGGGGGTCGGATTCCGCGTCATTTCACGGATGCTGGGTCTCGACTTGAAGCTCGAGCAATACGTAATAGGCGAGAACTTCGTCGACTACGTCGTGGAGGAACGGGGCATCGAGTTCGTCAATCGTGTCTGGGAGTCCCCCGAAACGCTTCCGTCCCTGGAGGAAGTGCGAGCCCCCGAGCGCTGGATTCGGCGCATCGAGTCCGAATAGCCCCGCCCACGCCGCGTTACGCTCGACCGGCCCGGCTACTCCGAACCGAAGTGAATTACGGTGTGAACGTCGTACTCTTGCAGCTTGGCCCGCCCCTGCAGGAAGTCCAGCTCGATGAGAAACGCCAGTCCCACTACTTCGCCGCCCAGGTCTTCCACTAGCTCGGCGGTCGCCGCTGCGGTGCCGCCGGTGGCCAGTAGGTCGTCAACTATTAGGACCCTGTCCCCGTTCTCGACGGCGTCGATGTGAATCTCGACCTCGTCCGAGCCGTATTCGAGTTCGTACGCGAGAGACGCTGTTTCCGCCGGTAGCTTGCCGGGCTTGCGCACCGGCGCGAACCCGCAGCCGAGCGCCTGCGCCATGGGAGTGGCGAATATGAATCCGCGCGCCTCGACCGCCACGATCACGTCGGGGGGATTGGACTTGTACGGCTCTACCAGTCGCTCTATCGCCTTCCCGAAAGCGCCCCAGTCCCTTAGCAGCGGCGTGATGTCCTTGAAAACTATTCCAGGTATCGGAAAGTCGGGAACGTCCCTTATGTACGACGTCAGGTCCATCCATCACTCCATCGCGGCACTATCCGCGTGGTTCCGGCCGGCGTCAGGACTGCGATCCTCCCGTGAATTGGAACTCCCTTATCAACACTGCCGGAGCGCGCACGCGCAGATAGTCGCCGGTTAGCTTCGTATCCCTCGTCAGCGCCTCGACCGCGCTAAAGGCGTCCAGCACGCTCTGGGTAAAGCGCAGGTTCCTTAGCGGTTTCGTCACTTTGCCGTTTTCAATCATAAAGGTGCCATGGCGGGTCATGCCGGTCAGAACCACCCGCATCGGCTCCAGAAGGTTGGTGTAGTGAAACGTGGTCACCCAGACGCCCCGTTCGACGCCCGCCACCAGCTCTTCGACCGAAGCGACCTCGCCCGGCGCCATGAAGAGATTCGCCGCGACCGGGCCGTAAGGATTCGGAGCCGTCCAGGCGTGCCCGGTATTCTCCGCGCCGTATTTGGACGCCGTCTGGTGATCGTAGACGACAGCCTTCAATACGCCGTTCTCGATGAAATCGACCCGCTCGCGGGCTACGCCCTCTCCATCGAACGGACTCGCAATCCCGGACGGATCAACGCCGTCGTCCCATATTGAAATGTTCTCACCCATCACGGCCTTGCCCATCGACGCGGACGTAAAGCTCCGCCCCTCCTCGTGAAAGAGGCCGTTGAACGACTCGAACGCCAGGAACTCGACCATCTGGGCTACCGCCGCCTCCTCCAGGACAACCTGATACGTCCCCGGCTCGATGTCTTCCGGCGACATTCCGCGTTCGGCTTTGCCGGCGGCGGCTTCGCCGATCGACTCCATGTCGATTTCAGCCACGTCGCTGGAGAGTGCCATGCCGGTGCCCGAAGCGTCGTCGTTCATCAACACGGCGTTGGCGTTGGCGGTCGTTCCTTCGTGGTACTGCTCGATGCCCGCCGTGCTGGCGACCGCGACGGATCGCACTCCCGTGCTGAACGCGCCGAATGCGGTAAGCCCTCTGGCCTGGGCGGCATTTACGACTTTGGCGGCCCCGTCGGCGCGGTCTTCCGGCGAGAATTCCAGGGTGCTCTGGCACAGCCCCCCGGCGGTCCTGCGTTCTCCGCCGGAAGGCAGTCCGGCGAATTCGGGGTTCTCCGGCTGCAGGCGCGCGATGCTCGCCGCCCTTTCGGCGAGCCGGCGCAGCGAGTCCGAGTCCACCTGATTGCCGTCGGCCACCCCCACTCTCTTGCCCAGCGCCAGGCGGAGGTTCACGTGCACCGATTCTTCCGAGACGTTCTGGTGGATGCCGTTGTTCGCGAACCGGGTCAGGCCCGTATCCGCTGACGAAACGACCACCTCGGATTCGTCGGCTTCACCCGCGAAATCGAGCGCGCGGCGGGCGATCTGGTGAGCGTCCGTTTCGGACAGGACCGTCACCCTCTTACTCCTACTCGCACGTCCCGAAACCTCGCCGCCGCCGCGCCGTGCCCCACGTGCATCCCTTGCACGGGTTCGCCCTTGCCGCAGTTGGGCGTGCCCCACATCCGCCAGTTGTTGGCGACGGCGTCACAGCTTTGCCAGAACTGCGGAGTGATGCCGGTGTACGTGGGATTCTTGTACATATTCGTCAGGCGTCCGCCCTCTATCTGCCAGGCGATCTCGGTGCCGAACTGGAAGTTGAGCCGTAGGTCGTCGATGCTCCAGCTTTTGTTCAGTTCCATGTAGATGCCGTCGTCGGTCGAGGCGATCAGGTCCTCCGGCGACGTTTCGCCCGGCATCAGGTTGATGTTCGTCATGCGAATCAGCGGAATGTGGTTCCACGACTCCGCCCGCATCGCCCCGGAGCTGCGCTGGTCTAGCTCGGACGCCGTCTCCCGCGAGGTCAGATAGCCGACGAAGATTCCGTCCTTGACCAGGTAGTTGCGCTGCGCCGGCACGCCCTCGTCGTCATAGCCAAACGTCCCCGCTCCCAGGGGCGTCGTCGCGTCCGCGACTATGTTGACCGCGTCGCTGCCGTAGCGGAACGCGCCCAGCATGTCCGGCGTCAGGAAGCTGGTTCCGGCAAAGCTCGCCTCATATCCCAGCGCCCGGTCTAGCTCGGTCGGATGTCCGCACGACTCGTGAACCTGCAAGGCCACCTGTGTGGCGTCGAGGATTACCGTGGTCGTCGTCGCCGGGCATTCGGCGGCGCTCAGCAGAGCCGCTGATTCGGAAGCTATTCTCGGCGCGTTCGACTCCAGCTCCAGCTTTTCGATCTCCTCGTAGCCGCCGGTCACGACCTGGCGGCCGAAGGAGTTCGGAAAGCTCCGCTTCTGGATATCGTCGTCGGAGGTCGCGGTCGACTCCATTCCCGCGCCCGACTCGACGATTGTCTGGGTCACGTAGGCCCCTTCCGTGGAGCCAAAAGCCTTCTCCGTCTTGTAGATCTCCATCGCGCACTCGGCGACCTTCACTCCCTTTTCACGGCGCAGCAGGTCGTTGACCCGGAGCAGCAGACCCAGCTTGTCTTCCGTGGAAACGTCGAAGGGGTCCGACTCATACGGTGTTATGTACTCACCGACGGATGGGTCCTGGGCTGCGAGCACGACTGGCTTTTCCTGTACGCGGGCGCTCGCTCTGGCGATTCTCAAGGCTCGGCCCGCCACTTCATCCGCACTCTCGGTATTCACCCTTGATGCCGACGCGAACCCCCAGCTTCCATTCACCAGCGCGCGAACGCCGAGGCCGTAGTCGCTTGAAAGGTTGACGGCCGCCACCTGGCCGTCCTTGACCATCAGGAATTCGCTCGTCTTCTGAACTATCCGAGCGTCGGCGTACGCGGCTCCCCCCGCCGACGCCGTATCCAGCGCCCGCTCAATAACGGCTTTCACAAAATCGACGCTCCTTGGGAGGGGCCGGCGCTCGCTTCACCCCGGTAACCGGTGTTAGGCCGCCGTTCAATCTGATTGGCATTATGCGGATTCCCATCCTCAAAGTCGATGACTACGCGGCGCTCCACTCTTAGGCGCTCAGCCTGTCCGGTTCGTCGACGTTACCGCGCAAGCCCGCCAGCGCCGACGCGATGGCGCTCCAGTCCCGTTGTTGTTGCGAAAATGGCCGCCTGGCCATGGCGCGCCCTCCAGGGTGATACAGCGGTAGCAGCAGGCGGTCGGACCACTCGACCGCCCGGCCAACGTCGCGCGCGAGCGTCAGACGGTGGGCCTCGAGGCCGCCCAGCGCCGCGAGCGCCACGACGCCCAGCGACACGACCAGCTTCGGATCGACCAGGCGCATGGTCCGTCTGAGCCACGCCGAGCAGTTGCGGATCTCCGAGGCGGTCGGCCTGGAGTTCGTGCCGTTCGACGATCGCGGATTGCAGATGACGGCATTGCTAATGAACACCGCATCCCGGTCTAAACCGGCGCCTTCCAGCAACTGCTCGAAGTTCCGTCCCGCGAGATCGCCTTTGAACGGCACGCCGGTCACCTCTGCTCCCAGACGTCCCGGCGCTTCCCCGACGAACATCACCTCTGCGGGTACGCGTCCGTTGAGCGGGCCGAGCACGCGGCGGCGACCTTTCATACGCGGGCACCGGTCACAGGCGGCGGCTTGGCTGAAAAGCTCTTCCGCGAGCTCCGGCGTCAGGGAAGCAGGCGCTCCGCGCGCAGGCGGCCCGGCCGCCGCGTTTGTCGAAACGATTCCGCATACGCCGTCTGGCACTGAATCCCTCGATACCGTGCCGTCACCATGCACTCTTCCACCAGATCGCGCCCCCGAACCCGCTTGATGTAGTCGAGGTATGTGCCGTGGCATTCGATAGCCGCCCGCTTGATGTCGATTGCCTGAGTGATGTCGACGTACTCCGCAGGATCGAAGCCGACGCCAGACAGAGTCTCCATTTCGAAGATAGGCGCGGCGTCCTTCGTGTACCGACCACTTCCTTCGAGCTGGGGAACAGCCGTGTAAACCGAAGCCCTCAAGGTCAAAGCGTGCGTGCTTGAATGGTCGGGGCGATCACCCGCGGGGCTGTGGGTGATCAGCGCATCGGGTTGAAACGCCCTGATAATCTCCACCAGCTTCATGGTGGTCACGGGTTCGTCCTCGATCGCGAAGTCCGAATTGTCGAGCCAGTAAAGCTCCGCTCCGAGCGCTTTGGCGGCGTTTTTCGACTCGTCGCGTCTGGTCTCGGCAAGCTCATCTGGAGGGATGGCGTCGTGGCTCAGGTTGCCGTTCGAGATGCAGACTATCGCGACCGCGTCACCCCGCTGGGTATGGCGGGCCAGAGTTCCTCCACAGGCCAACTCGATTTCCCCAGGCTGCGCTCCAATCGCGAGCACCCGCATCGAGACCGCCTCCTCCGTGACGCTGCAAGACTTCCACCAGGTCAACCAACCCCATTAGGCTAGCCTTCTATAAGAGGAACTGCCATGCCCCGCTTTTACGACACAGCCCGCATATACGTCGCTGCCGGACGCGGCGGCGACGGCTCCCGCAGTCTGAGGCGTGAAAAATTCGTTCCCAAGGGCGGGCCTGACGGCGGCGACGGCGGGCGCGGCGGGCACGTCATCCTGTATGCGGTCGCGGGAGATTCGTCGCTGGTCCGGTTTCACCACCGACAGCGCTTCAAGGCCGGCAACGCTTCGCCGGGCGGCTCGAGTCACCGGTCTGGAAAGAACGGCGAAGACCGCCGCATCTCCGCCCCGGCGGGAACGGTCGTCTTCGGTGGAGACGACGATGAGCTGATCGGAGACTTGGTGAATCCGGGTGACGAGTTGATCGTCGCCCGCGGCGGCCAGGGCGGCTTGGGCAACGCGCATTTCAAGAGTTCGGTAAACCAGACCCCGCAAATAGCGCTGAAAGGCGATTCGGGCGAGTCGAAATGGCTCAGGCTGGAGCTAAAGCTTGTCGCCGACGTGGGTCTGGTGGGCTGTCCGAACGCGGGCAAGTCGTCGCTGCTGGCGCGCATATCGGCGGCGCATCCCAAGGTCGCGGCCTACCCGTTCACAACTCTCACGCCGGTGCTCGGTTCGGTATTGCTGGGAGACAGGTCTCTCGTCGTCGCCGACATTCCCGGCCTGATCGAAGGCTCCCACGAGGGAGCCGGACTGGGCCACGAATTCCTGCGTCATGTGGAGAGGACGCGGTTCATAGTGCACGTTATCGACTGTTCGGGCATTTCGGGCGATCCCATAACGCTCTTTGACCAGACCGCCAACGAGCTTGAAGCCTATTCCCCCGAGCTTGCGGAGCGCCCTTACGTCGTCGCGGCAAACAAAATGGACCTTAGCGAAGCCAAAGCCGGTTGGCCGTCGGTCAAGGACGCCCTCACCGAACGCGGAGTCGAGGCCTTTGCCGTATCCGCAGCCACTGGTCAGGGCTTACAGGAGTTGGTCCAGGCTATCTTCGCCCAGGCGTTGCAGGCGCCGGTTCCAGCCGTCCTTCACGGCGCCAGCGAAGTGGTGCTGCGCCCCGGACTCGGCAGCGCGGCCCCTTCCGCCCGGAGAATCGGCCCCGACCTCGTCTTGCTGGAGAGCGATGAGGCGGGGCGGCTCGCCGCGCGGGTCGAGCTTGACATTCCTGACGCGGTCCAGTGGTTCAGGAAGCAGCTTGAGCGCATGGGCGCTGCCGCCGCTCTGGAACAAGCGGGCGTTAAGCCTGGCGATACGGTGATTGCTGGCGAGACCGAGTTCGACTGGCTATAGCAACGCCCGTGCTACCGGGCCATCCCTCCAGCCGGAATGTCTGCATCCAGTTCGCCGATGTTCCTCAGACCGTGCCTTGACGCCCACTCCACCTTGTCCGAGTCGAGTTGGTACTCGATGTTTCCGGATTCCCGCAGCTCCTGCCTGAAGTCCAGGACAGCACTTCGCCGCAGTTGGTCCAGGTGTTCGTCGGACACCGCCCGTAAATTCACCTTCCCAGCCACCAGCAGGATGACAAAACCTTCAGCCGTCGGCACCGGTTCGGAAACCGATCCCACGTCCAGCGAAAACGCCGCCGCCTCGAGTGACGGTTCCAAGATCCCGCGCGGCACAAAGCCGAGATCGGCTTCGTAGGACGGAGCGGGATTCTCCTCAACGCCCTCGGACTGAGCGGACTCCTCCCCTTCCGGTTCGAGAGACTCGAGCGTCAGCGCGCTCCACGACTCCCCGGCGTTGTAACGCTTGAGATAGGTAGCCGCTTCCTCTTCGTCGTTCAGGACGATCCGCTTTAGGTGGACGTGCGGCTGCACGGTCGCGACCGAATCTGCAGCCCGATTGAGGTAGACCCGCTCGATGGCCCGCATGGTCATCAGGTCGTCGAACAGGTCGCGAGGCATATCCAGATCGTCCAGCAGCGCCGCCACGCGCTGCTCCAGCGGCTCGGCGGGAGATTCGCTGCCGGCCGCTGGCTGCGAGATGTCTGAGCCGTTCCCGCCGGGCATTGGCCGCGGGAGAGGAGCCAGCACCGCTTCCTGCTCGGCGCGAATGTCATCGATTGTTACGACGACTCCCTCCCTAAGCGCCTTCTTCCCGAGAAGCGTTACGTTTACCAGGTCTTCGACTGCCTGAAAATCCGCCGACGCCAGGCTCAGTCGTTTTTCGTTTATCTGGCCGTCAATCGCCTGGAGCTCGGCCGCGGTTGTCGACGTGCCGTCCCGTCGGTATTCGGCAAGCTGGTTGATCTCGCGAATCACCTCGTATCTGCGAAAGTCGCGGGCCTGCGCGTAGCGGCCCGTCTCGATGACGACGCCGTCGACAGTCGCCACCGGCGACCGCGCCATGAAGAAGAGTTCGTTGAGCAGCGGTACCAGCAGCAGAATTCCGACGCCCGCCGCCACGATGGCGGCAATGATGCCCAGCAGTCTTGCCAGCGCCGACTGCCGCCGCGCTGCCGGTTGCTCGCGCCAGTCCCGCAGGACTACGGGAATGTCCAGCCATGCGACCGGTTCCGGCGTAGCCAGGCGGCGCCTCGCCGCCCGCGCGGCCTGCCTGGCTTCCCGCTTTCTTCGGCTTCGGCTCCGAGGTCGACTCAACCCCGGCCTAGGTTCGTTTAGGCGACTCCCGGAACCGCGGCATCAGGCCTCCGACCGGGAGACGTAGGGGAGAAGGGCGAGGTAGCGTGCTCGTTTGAGGGCTATGGTGAGACGGCGTTGATGCTTGGCGCAGGTACCCGTCTGACGGCGGCCGAATATCTTCCCGCCCTCCGTCAGATAGCGGCGCAGGCGCCCCACGTCTTTGTAGTCGACAACTACCTTTTCCGCGCAAAACTCGCATACGCGGTTGCGTCCGGGGCCGCCGAAGCGTCTGACCGGGCGCCCGCCCGGTCGTTGCGGCCGACCGCCATCAGGTCTGCGCGACCCATAGCCCGAAGGGGGCCTGCGCTGTCTGGACTCCGTCTCTTGTGTCAATTCCTCACTCCGGTTGAATCAGGGTTGAAGCGGCCGCTGGATTGGTTACTCAAAATGGCAGATCGTCCGGATCCACGTCTCCGCCGGACTGCCGCGAGTCTGGAGCCATGCCGCTCGGTTCCTCTCTGCCGCGCCCCAGAAGTTGCAACTCATTGACGTTGATTTCCAGGCTTGTTTGGTCTTGCCCTTCGCGGTTCGTCCATGTTCTGGTCTGAAAGCGACCGTGCACGAAGACCTGGCTCCCTCTCTGCAGGTAGTTGTTCGCTATTTCCGCCAGCCCGCGCCAGCAGGTGCAGCGAAACCAGTCGGTCGTCTCTATGTCCCCACCGTCGGGCCCTCTGCGAGTGTTGTTCACCGCGACGCTGAACGAGGTAAGCGGGACGCCGGCCTGTGTGAATCGCATCTCAGGGTCGCCGCCGAGGTTCCCTATTACCGAAATCAGGCTGGTGCCGCGAGCGCGTCTTCTGGGCGCCGAGTCACGCATATTCTTCAGCCTCCGGTGCGGCCGTCTCGATAACGGGCCCCACGCCCCCCTCGTCATGTACCAGCAGGTGACGCATTATCTCGCGGTCGAGGCGAATCGCGGCTTCCAGGTCGGCCGTCTTTTCAGGCTCCATCTGGACCTTGCATAGCAGGTAGTTCGCATCGGGGATGTCGTCGATCTTGTAGGCGAGCCTGCGCCGTCCCCAGTCATGGACTGAGGAAACGCTGCCGCCATTGCCGGTCACAAGCGCCGTGACTTTTTCCACGGCGGACACGGCAAAGCCTTCTTCGTCGGTTGGGGGAAACAATGTCACTAGTTCGTAGGGCCGCACTCGCTGCTCCTTTCCTTGGGTTCGCCTCCGGCGTGCTGCGCCCTTGAGTGGTCGTGCCGGAAGTAGAAAGGCAAATCTAACGTGATCGCCGGTGTAGCCGGCGGAAGTTGGATAGTATCACAGTAACTAGGCATGTGACCGTCGAAGAGGAGATATCGCGTTGAGCAAGCTTGCCGAGCTGCGGCGGTCGTCGGCAAATCCGCTCTACCGATTGGGACTCCGCCCGTTGCCGGTCAACATCGAGGATCATCTCGACGGCGGAGAGCTTGTTGGGATTCCGGGCGGCCGGGTTTACGTCAAGACGATCGGCACCGGTCCTCCGGTTCTGGCGTTGCCGGGGTTCGCGGGCACTTCGCGGACTTGGCGGTTGCTCGCCCGGGAGCTGCGAGACGAATTCACCTTCCACATGTTCGACTTCTTGGGCTATGGCATGTCCGACAAACCGGAGGACGCCGATTTCTCACCCATCGGACAGGCTCGGCAGATCGAACACGTGATGAAGGCGCTCGGTCTGCGTCGCTGCATTTTGCTCAGCAATTCGGCCAGCGCCCAGCCGGCCCTCCACGCCGCCTTCCGTCAGCCGCGCCGCTTCGAGGCCAACATATTGGTCGCGCCGTTTGTCGCGCCCGGTTTCTGGCTCTGCCAATTGCTTCGCCTGGCTGAAGTGCTTCCGTCAAAGTTCTTTTTTTCCGGGCTGTTCGGACTGCGAATTGTCGTCTACATCGCAAACGCGCTGGGCCGCCGTCACCTGCGTGACGTCACCGAGGAAGTCGTGGACGAGCAGTACCTGCCTTTTGGCACCGAGGGTTATTGGGAGGCGCTCGCCAAGTCCGCCAAATATCTGCGGCCGCGAGCGCTGGTCGGAATCATGCGGATGATCCCGATTCCTACATTGGTTATCTGGGGCGACCGCGACCACGCCGGCGGCACCAGGCGGGCGCGCCGGGTTTTCGACGATATCTCGGACTGTCGGTTTGAGGTCGTCTCGGATTGCGGTCACGTCGTGCAGGAGGAGGGCGCCGCCGAGGCCGGCTCGCTCGTCAAGGGATTTATGGAAGAGCTGGCCAAAAGGCCGCCCCCGCAAAAACCGGCCCGAAAACGGCCGGTCAGGCCGCCCAAGCGCTAGCGACCGTCTGCCAACCACCCCACGACTCGTCTCTCCCGCGCTCTTACCTGTCATTCCGGCGAAAGGCCTGCCCCGTACTTGATACGGGGCCGGAATCCAGTCCCCATCCCCTCTCCCTCGACGGGAGAGGGCTAGGGTGAGGGTGGATCCCCTTCCGTCATTTGTATGTTGAACAGGCCCCACACGCAGGCCAAATTGTGGGGCGGCGCGCACCGGCATCCGGGATCTCTCTAACCACGCCCCGCCGCGAGGCGGATTCTACATCCCACATTTTCGACCTATCCGCCCCACCTCCTATCCCCGCCGAGTCGTGCGCTATCGCCAAGCGCCTCTGCCCCCCTTTCTCGTCATTCTCGCGAAGCGTGTCCCCGCGAAAGCGGGGAGCGGCAATCCAGAGCCCTACATCCCGTTTCCACCATCGTCAACCACTGCCCGCCGTCGTCAACCACCCCCCCCCCGTTTGTTTCCTGGCTCACAGGGTAATGTTTCCAAAAAATGGGAAATACGGTAGATTCCAGCCCCGCCCGAACAACCCAAAAACGGCGTCGCCGTGACGCCCGCGCCAAACCCACGACCACCCGCCGCCTTGACTCGAAAACGGCCGAGTTGAACAACTCGAACAATCCCCACCATTGCTCGAACGTCGCCCGTCCGGGCTTGAGTGGTAATGGCTCGCGGGCCGCCCCTACACAGCTCCCCATTCGTCGAGCAGCACGCCATAGAGAACTATGTCAACCGGCTCGCCGCGACGCCAATGCTGCTCGCGCTGCAGACCTTCGCGCCGCATCCCCAGCTTCTCCAGGACCCGGATCGACGCGATGTTGGGCGCGTCGGCGGTGGCCCACACCTTCCTCAGCCCCAGCCTGTCAAACGCCCTACCCACGACCGCCCGCGCGGCCTCCGTTGCCAGGCCCTGTCCCCACAACCGTCGGTCCAGGTCGAACCCTATCGAGGCGGTCTTGTGGGATTCGTGGATGTGCATGCTGAACGCGCCTGAATACGTCCCGTCGAATTCGATTGCCCAGCCGCAATAAGAGGTCCAGTCCGCTTGCGCAAAGTAGCTCAGGAATTCTCTCGCGTGCTCGCGCCGGTACGGTCGAGGGACCTGCTGGTACCGTCCCCACTCGGGATCGGTCGCGAACTCCATCATCGCGTCCACGTCGTCCGCCATCACCGGCCGAAGCAACAGCCGTTCCGTGCGTATCTCTTTTGGCATTCGGGACAAGCGGCACCCCAATTCTGTTCGACTTGGCGGGATAAGACTCCGCCGAGCGCTCGATTAGCGGCGGCGGTGCCGGGGGAGGGACTCGAACCCTCACGGGCGATTCGCCCCCAGGATTTTAAGTCCCGTGCGTCTGCCAATTCCGCCACCCCGGCTATGGCTGAAAGGTTAAACCATCGGTCCCCGATCGCACTCGCTAGGGGCCGTGGAGGCGTTTAACGGAACCGCAGTACGTTTCTTGCGATATCTCCGCTCGGAGCGGTCGGACGGCCTTCGTCTACGCTCTCGGCCACGTAGTCGAGCAGGTTCGCCCGTGTTTTTGGGGGGTCGGAAAGGGGGTGGG
>JAPOVO010000348.1:0-8541 GCA_026708165.1 Chloroflexota bacterium
GCCCGGCGTTTCGCCGGAGGACATCAAGGTCACGGTCGAGGACTGTACCTTGACGATCGCGGGTGGCTCGAACGAGGACAACGAGTCGGGGAACTCGGGTTACCTCTTGCGTGAGCGGCGGTCCGGTTCCTTCTTCCGGTCGGTGCGACTGCCCAAGGGCGTCAACCCCGATGGAGCGGAGAGTGAGTACCGCAACGGCGTGCTCACGATCACCTTGCCCAAGGAGGAGTCGCGGAAGTCCAGGGTCATCGACGTGCAGGTCCATAACTAGGCATTCTCGGCGGCGCCGGCAGGGTTCGTCCACGCCGGCCCTAACTTCCCATCCGCAGGTGCGGCGCTTTTGGCGCCGCGCCTGCTTAGTTTTTACGTAGCATTGCCGTCATGGAGGCTCGAT
This sequence comes from Chloroflexota bacterium, assembly GCA_026708165.1. Lineage (GTDB taxonomy): Bacteria > Chloroflexota > UBA11872 > UBA11872 > VXNJ01 > JAPOVO01. The sequence continues at coordinate 395 of JAPOVO010000348.1, forward strand.
TCTCTTTCGCAGGCACGATCTTCGGCATTTGCTGCTTCGATCTGACTCTCTTTTTGTGCGGGGTTTGGCGAGGAACCCGGTGGAGTTCATACTTACGGTGATTGGGATCCGATTCTCCACGGGAGGCCGGAATGGCGGTAGAGCGAATGGAAGCGACTGGAAAGCTCGCGGACAGCCCGAACGACGGTCAGGACAGCCAGATTCTGCATGTCGGCGAAAGGCAGAAACGGGCGCCCGACGGTTACACGACAATTGTGTGGAACGAGCCTATTGGGATTGTCACTCCAACCCGTCCGATAGTCGGAATGAACTGGCATCATGTTTCCGTGGGTCCGGGCGGCGGCGGCGTCGCGCTTCACCAGCATCACAAGGACCACGCGATCTGGTACATCATGAGCGGCAAAGGCCGAGCCGACATCGGGTCGCAAATGGGCGAGCGGCAGGAAGAGGTAGGTCCGGGCGACATAGTCGACGCGCCAATCGGCGGTTATCACTACATCGAGAACATCGGCGACGACGAGCTTGTGATCCTGGAAGTGATCATGCGCTCGGCCGACTACGTCGACGACGGTCCGGTGATCAATCCGGTCGAGGTGGACACCTTCGACACGGAACGGTACGGCGGACCCCGCGGATTCGAATACGCCGGCAACTAAGTCCGCGCGGCGAACTCCGTTTGAGCGTTGGGCGGCTGTAGCCCGAGCTCGATGAGCGGCTGCGTTTTCCAAAAAGGACAGGAGCGTCGATGAATCTGATCGTCATCATGATGGACAGCCTACGTCAGGACCACGTAAGCGCTTACAACCACGGCGTGCCGCTGTACGAGGGCATTCGCGCTTGCGAGACGCCGAACATGGACAAGTTAGCGAGGGAATCCATAGTTTTCGACAACGTGTATCCCGAAGCTCTACCGACCATTCCTGTAAGAACGGCGTTGATGACTGGTCAGAGGACGCTGCCCAACCGTCCGTGGCAGCCGCTGCACGATTCAGACGTCACCATGGCGGAGATACTGAGCGCCGAGGGATACGTTTGCGGGCTGGTCTCGGACACGTATCACTATCGCGCTCCGGGCATGAATTTTCACCGGGGCTTTCAGTCCTATCATTGGATCAGAGGCCAGGAATACGATCCTTACGTGTCTTCGCCAGTAGAGCGGAGTCTCGACGACTACGTAAACGAGGCATTCCCCGAACGGTGGCGGGATCTGGTGGGACAGTTTTTGGCCAACACCGACGGATTCAAGAAGGCCGACGACTGGTTTGCCCCACAGGTTTTCCGGACCGCCGCTGATTGGCTGAGGCGTAACCGGGATTACGAGAAGATCTTTCTGTGGATCGACAGCTTCGACCCACACGAGCCGTGGGACCCGCCGAAACAGTTCGACACTTATACCGATCCCAACTATTCGGGTGCGAGGTTGGTCATGCCGATGGGTGGTCCGGCCGAATCGTGGGCGAGCGCCGACGAGGTCGACCACGTACGCGGTCTATACGCCGGCGAGGTCGCGGCGGTCGATCACGCGTTAGGGGAGCTCTTGGAGGTGCTCGAGGAGCTTGGCTACTACGAAGACTCCATGATTCTTCTAATTGCTGATCACGGTCACCCGCTTGCCGACCATGGCAAGTTTTTGAAGGGACCGGACCGCATGTACAACGAGCTACTCAAGGTACCGTGCATGCTGCGCATGCCCGACTTGAAAGGCGCCGGTGCGCACAACGAGGCCGTCGCGCAGTTCCACGATCTACTGCCGACCGTGTTTGACTACATGGGCTTTACTAACGTGGTACACGACATGCACGGATACACGCTCCGAGGCGTCATCGAGGGAGACTCAGACACCGCCCGCGAGTCGGTGATTGTCGGTTACTACGAGGGCCTCGATCGCTGTATACGCGACGGCAAATGGAGCCTGGTGGCCCGTCCGGAGAGTGAGCGGGACGAGTTGTACGATTTGAAAGCCGATCCGACCGAGCGGAATGATCTGATTCTCGAGCATCCGGAAGAGGCCGAGCGGCTTCGCAGCGAGTTCGGCTCGATCTACTTCGGCAGAGGGGGCTCTGTTAGAAGTGGGAGGCATGCGCACGACTTCAAGGGCGTTCAGGGCAAGTATGAGGTAGCGTCGGGCGTGGTCGGCTAGGAGTGCGCTCACGATAGTCGGATCGAGCTAGCCGGCGGTTCGATTAAGTCTTTTGGGGCGTCGGTTTGCCTGGCGATGAGCGTTCCCTAAGCTCCTCTGGGACTCCATCCGCCGTCGACTAGCAGGCAGTGTCCATTGACGAACGACGCGTCATCGGAAGCCAGGAATGTTGCGGCGGCGGCAACCTCGTCGACGGTGACGAACCGCTCCATCGGCACCCGCTCCAAAAGCTCGTCCACCCCTGGCGAATGAGCCGACCTGCCCTTGCGGAAGAGCTGAGTATCGGAGTAACCCGGTCCGATGGAGTTGACCCGGACGCCGCGCGCACCCCACTCGACCGCGAGTACCTGACTGAGCATTATGACGCCGGCCTTGGCGGTGCAATAGGCGACTCTTCCGGCGGAAGCGCGCGTGCCGTACATAGATGCGATATTGATAATCGAGCCGGAGCCTTGCCGGAGCATGTGGCGGCCAGCGGCCTGCGCGCCAAGAAACACGGCGCGGAGGTTGAGGTCTAGCAATTGACGCGAGAATCCTTCGTCATCGTCCTCGGCGAGCATAACGCCGACCATGCCGGCGTTGCCCACCCAGATGTCGATCTTGCCGAACTCGCTAACGATCTCGTCGATGAACGACTGGAGACGCGGCGTATCCGTTACGTCCAGCTTGCGCGCGAGGGCACGGCGGCCATTCGCGGCGACCATCCGGGCGGTCTCCTCCGCGTCGTCGAGGTTCAGGTCGCAAATCGCGACGTCGGCGCCATTTCGGGAGAACGCCTGAGCCATCGCCCGCCCAAATCCGGCGCCTCCGCCGGTTATTCCAGCCACCCGGCCATCGAGTTTCATTGTGCAAGCGCTCCTTGGTCTTCCGTAGTTGTCGGGACTCAGATGCTTGAGACAGTATGGACTAATTTACGGTTGGCGTTCCTGCCGTCACCTCTGTATATGGGGCCCGGAGCGCGCCACGCATAGTTCGTTACCTTGACTCACGTGGTCAAGTCATAGGCCCGGCATATGCCTGATTTGCGGATGGGAGCGCGTGATACCCTAAGCTCGTTTTGGGGGTTCCGACCCCTGCCGGGCTGCCGAATAGCGGCGTGTTCACGTTGACGTGCGCCCCTCTCGCAGTTGGAGTCTCGGAATATTGAACGCGCAACCACGATTCCCTATAGGCGGCGCCTATGAGTGCGGTTAAAGACGCCGGGGGCGTCGTCCCGGGTCAAGCCGAGGTCATGGCGCAGGCCGGGAGCGAGAATTTTCCGGTGGCCGCGTTCTTTCTTCCGGGGAAGCTCCGACGACACCTTCTCAATATCTATGGATTCGCCCGGCTTGTCGACGACTTGGGGGATGAGGTCGAGGGCGACCGATTGGCGCACCTGAACTGGCTGGAAAGTGAGCTTGACCGTACGTATAGCGGGTCCCCGCATCATCCGCTGATGCGGCGGCTGGCCGTGACGGTTGGCGAATTTGCGATTCCTCGGCAACCGTTTCTCGACCTAATCGAAGCGAACCGACGCGACCAGACGATCAAGCGGTACGCGAATGTTGACGAGCTGATCGAATACTGCTCCTACTCGGCGAATCCGGTTGGGCGGCTGGTCCTGTACGTATTCTCCGCGCCGACAGAAGACCGGATTGAGCTATCCGACGCCGTGTGCACAGGATTGCAGCTCGTGGAGCACTGGCAGGACGTTGCGGAAGACTACGCGGCCGGTCGCATATACCTGCCCGGCGACGACATGGAGCGGTTTGGAGTCTCTGAGAACGAATTGGCGGGCGGACATGCGAGCGCCGAGTTTCGCCGCCTGATGGACTTCGAAGTCCAGCGCGCTCACGAAATGCTGACTGCCGGAGCGCCGCTCGCCAACACCTTGCGGGGACGTAGGCGACTGGCGATAGCGGCATTCGTGGCTGGCGGGCGGGCGGCTCTCAACGCGATCCAAAAGGCCGACTTCGACGTTCTCTCCCGTTCACCGCGGCCGTCCAAAGCGAGCTACCTGCTGGAGTTGGGGCGAACGCTTTGGGGGCTTCGCGGGCAATAGTCTCATGCAAGTCGATCTCGCGTACGACTACTGCCAAGACGTGACGCGGCGGGAGGCCGCCAACTTCTTCTACGGGATCCGCCTGCTGCCCTACGAAAAGCGCCGCGCGCTCAGCGCGGTCTACGCGCTTGCGCGCCGCGCGGACGACATAGGGGATGGGGACCTGTCCGCGAGCGAAAAGCTGTCGGGTTTGGACGGCGTCCGCGAATGCTTGGACCGGATGAGCTCGATATCTGACGACCCAATCGCGGTGGCCCTGACCGACACGTCGAGCCGATTCCCGATACCGATCAGCGCTTTTCACGATCTCGTCGACGGTGTGGAGATGGACGTGCGTGAGGTCTCGTATCAGACTTTCGACGACCTGCACCTGTACTGCAAGAGGGTCGCCGGCTCGATCGGACAGCTGTCGCTCGCGATTTTCGGTTCGACATATCCGGAGCTTGCCGGTCCTAGAGCGGAAGCTCTAGGCGTGGCTTTGCAGATCACGAACATCTTGCGGGACGTGAGGGAGGACTACTGCCGAGGCCGAGTCTATATTCCGGCTGAAGATCTAGACCTCTTCGGAACTGAGGTAACTCTCGAACAGCGAAATGACGAAGGTCTGACTGACGTTATCGCCTTCGAGGCGGAGCGGGCCAGGGAATGGTATGCGCGGGGGTTGAGCCTTTTGCCGTTGCTGGAGGGGCGCAGCTACGCGTGCGCTGCAGCGATGGCAGGTATCTACAGCCGAGTACTTCGCCGCATAGCGAAAAATCCGGACCAAGTCTTACGCCGCCGAATATCTTTGCCAGTCTGGGAGAAAGCCTGGGTGGCCGTCCGGTCAATTGCCGGCGGGATGGCATGAGCCTGCCTCATGTGGTCGTTGCGGGTGGAGGACTTGCCGGGCTGACCGCAGCCATCGCGTGCGTCGACGGCGGAGCACGGGTGACCCTGCTGGAAGGCAAGCGGCATTTGGGCGGCGCCACGTACTCGTTCGAGCGTGGCGGGCTGATGGTCGACAACGGGCAGCACGTGTTTCTGCGCTGCTGTGAAGCGTATATGTGGTTCCTGGATCGGGTGGGAGTTGCCGACAAGGTGACGCTCCAGTCGAGATTGGAAATACCGGTAGTGGGTCCCACGGGGGAGACTGCCTGGTTGAGGAGCAGCCGATTACCGGCCCCTCTTCAGCTCGGACCATCGCTAGCGCGGTTTAAGTTCCTAAATCTCGTCGAGCGTCTTCGCGTCGCCGTTGCGGCGAGAAAGCTGGCCGCTGTCGACCTCGTCGACTCGGAGCATGACAAGCATACTTTTCACGACTGGTTGCGGCGGCATGGTCAGTCCGAGCGTTCGATAGAGTCGTTTTGGGACCTGATCATCCTTCCAACCCTTAACGTCCCCAGCTCACGCGCCTCATTGACGCTCGCGGCCAAGGTCTTTCAGACAGGTCTGCTTGAGGACCGGAGCGCGGGCGACATGGGCTACTCCGCAGTGCCGCTGTCGGAACTCCATGCCGACCCGGCGGAAGATCTGGTACATAAGCGCGGCTCGCGGGTGCTGAAGGGGGTGCGAGTCAGATCGATAAGCGCCAGATCGGGCGGTTTTCAGGTGGCCGTCCACGGAGGGGATTCCTTCAAGGCGGACGCGGTTGTGGTTGCCGTTCCGCACGATTCGGCCGCGCAGATCGTGCCGGAGGGGGCGGTCGGCGATCCATCGCAGTTTCGGCGTCTGGGAACATCGCCTATCGTGAATCTGCACGTGGTTTATGACAGGAAGGTCATGGACTGGCCGCACGCCGCGGGTATCGACGGACCCGTGCAGTGGGTGTTCGACAGGACGACTATCGCCGGATGCGAGCGCGGACAATATCTCGCCGTTTCGCTCTCCGCCGCCGACGAATACGTGGGAGAGTCCAATTCGACGCTTAAGAGCAAGTTTCTGGATGCGCTCGCCTCGGTGTTTCCAAAAGCACAGGGGGCTTCTGTAGAATCTTTTTTCGTGACTCGGGAGTACGCCGCTACGTTTCTGCAATCGCCGGGAAGCGCCGCTCTGAGGCCGGGTCCTGTCACTCGAATGCCTGGCCTGTTTCTGGCTGGAGCCTGGACCGACACCGGCTGGCCGGCAACCATGGAAGGCGCGGTACGCAGCGGACTTTCCGCAGCTCGCGAAGCGCTGAAGAGTCTCAACCTTCCAAGTCGAAATACACCGAAATATGCATGACCAATCGCGCTGCCGATGATTACCAAGTCAGCTCCTGAACTTACTCAGACCGCCGTCGGAGCGATGGAACAGGCTCGCGACTACCTCCTGGGACTTCAGCATTCGGACGGTTACTGGAAGGGCGAGCTGGAGACCAACGTCTCGATAGAGGCGGAGGACCTGCTGCTTCGCGAGTTCCTGGGTATCCGCGGGGACCGGGAGACAGAGGCGACGGCCAACTGGATTCGCGCGAAGCAACGGGACGACGGAACGTGGGCGAATTTTTACGGCGGGCCTGCGGAGCACTCGACGACGACCGAGGCCTATACAGCCTTGAAGCTCGCGGGGGATTGTCCCGACGCGGACCACATGAAGAAGGCGGCTGCCTACATTCTGGATTCCGGCGGCGTTGAACGCACTCGCGTGTTCACGCGCATATGGCTGGCATTGTTCGGTCTGTGGTCGTGGGATCGAGTGCCTGTGCTGCCGCCGGAGCAGATCTTCCTGCCCAAATGGGCGCCTCTCAATATCTACGATTTCGCGTGCTGGGCGAGACAGACCATTGTGGCCTTGAGCGTGGTGTCGGCGTACCGCCCGGTCCGCCCTATCGAGTTCGATCTGGACGAGATTCGTTCGGGGGTACCCGATCCGCCGCGCCCGCGTTTGGCGTCCCGCCCAGGCGCATTTCAACTCCTGGATCAAGGTCTTCAACTCTACGAAAACCGTGCACTTCGACCGTTGCGGCAACTGGCGCTGGAGAGGGCCGAGCAATGGATAGTCAGACGGCAGGAGGCCGATGGGTCGTGGGGCGGAATACAGCCGCCGTGGGTCTACTCGTTGATCGCGTTGTCGCTTCGAGGCTACGGCCTCGACCACCCGGTTATGGCAGCAGGTCTGGAAGGGATCGACCGCTTCACGATCTGGGAGGGTGACACGAGGAGACTCGAAGCGTGTCAATCACCTGTGTGGGATACGGCTCTTGCCATGATCGCTCTATCCGACGCCGGTGTCGACGGCGACCATAGCTCGATCCAAAGAGCGGCGGACTGGCTGATCAGAAACGAGGTGCGCGTGCCCGGCGACTGGCAGATCAAGCGGCCGGACCTGGAACCGGGCGGCTGGGCATTTGAGTTCGCCAATGTCAACTATCCCGACGTCGACGATACGGCAGAGGTGGTGCTAGCTCTGAAGCAAGCAAATGCCGATGCGGTAGGAGGGATTGAGCCTGCAATTGAGCGGGGTGTCAGATGGACTGTCGGAATGCAATCACTCGAAGGAGGCTGGGCCGCTTTCGATGCCGATAACGATAGAGACGTCGCCGCGCAATTGCCGTTCTGCGATTTTGGGGCGGTGATAGACCCACCCAGCGCGGACGTTACGGCGCACGCGATCGAAATGCTGGCCTCCGTTGGACGGCAGGACGAGTATGCGGCGCAACATGGCATCGAATGGCTGCGGAGAGAACAGGAGCCCGATGGTTCTTGGTTTGGACGCTGGGGCTCCAATCACGTCTACGGCACCGGAGCGGTTGTGACGGCTTTGGTGGCCGCCGATGTGCCGACCAGAGACCCCGCGATCCGGCGCGCGGTTCACTGGCTACAACGGCATCAGAACACCGATGGCGGTTGGGGCGAGGACCTGCGTTCGTATCGAGATCGTTCATGGGTCGGTAAAGGGGACAGCACGGCTTCTCAGACTGCCTGGGCGCTGCTAGCACTCCTGGCGGCTGGCGAGCGGGGCTATTCGGTGGCCGCCGGCCAACCCTTTATGCCCGAGCCCCCGCCACCG